>CAYOGO010000273.1:0-2127 GCA_964403405.1 uncultured Lachnospiraceae bacterium
ATACTGAGGTTGCACCGAGTGCGGCTGCTCAACAACCCGTACAGAAAACGGAAATTCCCAACAGGGAAGAAATGGTTGCTGCATTGTCAGCAGTTGTTGCCGAGGAGTTAGGTAAGGATGTTTCGGCAATTCGTATTGTATCCTTAAAAAAATTATAATCAAAGAGGTAAGACGTAATGAAGAAGTATAAGGTAAACGTAAACGGAAATTGGTATGAAATAGCTCTTGAGCTTATTGATGAAAACGATGTTAAGACAGTTAATGCAGCTCCTGTTGCTCCTGCAGCACCCGCAGAACCAGTTGCACCTACAGCAGCTCCTGCAGGTGCAGAGGTGATCAAGGCTCCTATGCCGGGAACTATCCTCAGCGTTAATTTTGCAGAGGGCGCAAGCGTAAAAAAAGGTGATAACCTTGTTATTCTTGAAGCTATGAAGATGGAAAATGAGATCAAAGCTCCCAGAGACGGCAAAATTGCCTCTGTAAACGTTACAAAGGGTGCATCTGTTCAGTCAGGCGACATTCTTGTAACATTGGCATAAGATAATACCGAATAAATAAAAGGAGTTATCTACATAAATGGATGCTATTTTAGACTTTTTGAAACAAACGGGCTTTTACATGTTTTCAGGCGGAAACTGGAAAATGCTCATAATGATAGTGGTTGCATTTGTATTGATATACCTTGCAATCGTAAAGAAATTTGAGCCCTTGCTCTTGTTACCTATATCCATTGGTATGTTGCTCACGAATCTTCCGGGAGCGGAGATGTATCATGAGATACTTTTTGCAGGTGGACATATCCATTGGGATCTGTTTGGCGGAGCAGAGGTAACGGCGGAGTTTATTGCAGAGCTCAAGGCTGCGGGCGTGTCAGATGCGGTGCTTGCATCGGTTGAGGTAGGCAAGAGTATATCCGTGGGCTTGCTTGATGTACTTTATCTTGGCGTTAAACTCGGTATTTATCCTTGCCTCATATTCATGGGTGTAGGTGCTATGACGGACTTCGGACCTTTGATCGCAAACCCCAAGAGCCTGCTTCTCGGCGCAGCTGCTCAGTTTGGTATTTTCGGTGTTTTTGCGGTAGCAAGACTTTTAGGTTTTGATGCATCGGAGGCATCCTCTATAGGTATCATAGGAGGCGCGGACGGTCCTACGGCTATATTTGTAACATCAAAGCTTGCACCTGATCTTTTGGGACCGATAGCAGTTGCCGCTTATTCGTACATGGCTCTCGTTCCGGTAATTCAGCCGCCGATCATGAAGCTTCTCACAACAAAGAAGGAAAGGATGATCGAGATGAAGGAGCTCCGCAAGGTGTCTAAGACAGAAAAGATCATTTTCCCGATACTTGTTATAGTGTTTGTTTCGCTCCTCGTTCCGTCAGCAGCTCCGCTCATAGGCAGCTTGATGCTCGGTAACCTTTTCAAGGAAAGCGGTGTTACGGAAAGACTTTCAAAGACGGTACAGAATGAGCTTTGCAATATCGTTACGATATTCCTCGGCGTATCCGTTGGTGCAACAGCAACAGCAGCAACATTCATCGACTTGAACACGTTAAAGATAATCGTTATGGGTGTATGCGCATTTGCATTCGCAACAGCAGTAGGCGTTCTTTGTGCTAAGATTATGAACGTATTCCTTCCCGAAGGAAAGAAGATCAATCCGCTCATCGGTTCGGCAGGTGTTTCGGCTGTTCCTATGGCAGCACGTGTTTCACAGGTTGTTGGTCAGGAAGAAAATCCGGGCAACTTCCTCCTCATGCATGCAATGGGTCCGAATGTTGCAGGTGTTATAGGCTCTGCTATTGCAGCAGGTGTTCTTATAGCCTTGTTCGGCTGATGAATTTGACAGGAGAATTAATATGACAAATAAACCTTTATATATTACAGACACTATATTGAGAGACGCACACCAGTCACAGGCTGCAACAAGAATGCGTCTTGAGGATATGCTTCCCGCATGCGAACAGCTTGATGATGTCGGCTACTGGTCACTTGAGTGCTGGGGCGGTGCAACATTTGATGCATGTATGCGTTTCCTTAATGAGGATCCGTGGGAAAGACTTCGTGCATTGAAAAAGGCTATGCCGAAGACAAAATTGCAGATGCTTTTGAGAGGACAGAATAT
>CAYOGO010000274.1:0-2112 GCA_964403405.1 uncultured Lachnospiraceae bacterium
GCTCAACATACTTAAATTCCCAGCTCGACCAAAGTATTATTTCCTCGGAAAAACGCGACAAATGCATCATTATTACCGAAAAAGCACTCAAAAGTTCGACACAAAAATCTCTGTCCGATACACCGTCCATACTGTTTTGAGTTATGCCGTCAAAGCCAAGCTTGTGTGCCGTCATATTTCTGTCGATGGGATACGTCGTACCTGCCAAGGCACATGAGCCGAGCGGAGAATAATTCATCCTGCTCAATGCATCCTCAAGTCGTGAACAATCCCTTATGAACATCATTGCGTACGCCATCATATGATGCGCAAACGTTACGGGTTGAGCTCTCTGCAAATGCGTGTATCCGGGCATTATGACTTTTGTGTTGTCCTTTGCCTGGCTGTTGATAGCATCTATCAATTTATGTAAATGTATGATTATATCTTTTGTTTCGTCTCTCAGATACATTCTTATGTCAAGTGCAACCTGATCGTTTCGGCTTCTTGCAGTGTGAAGTTTCTTGCCAACATCGCCTATGCGCTTTGTAAGCTCGGCCTCCACAAACATATGTATATCTTCTGCCTCGGGATCTATTTCCAGCTCGCCGCACTCAATCTCAGATAAGATATCATCAAGGGTATCTATAATGCGCTGACTTTCCTCCGCCTTTATAATGCCACATGCAGCAAGCATCGCTGCATGCTGCATGGAACCCGTAATATCCTGTTTGTACATTTTTGAGTCGAAATGTATGGAAGAATTAAAATCATCCGCAGTTTTATTAAGCGTACCCGACGTTCTTCCTGCCCACATTTTTTCCATATAATGATCCTTTTTAGTTTTTCTTATTTTTGGCGTTTACCTGTGCCTGAACCTTTATCGGCAAGCCAAAAAGGTTGATAAATCCTGCAGAATCCTTTTGATCGTAAACATCATCCTCACCGAATGTTGCAATTTCCTCTGAATAGAGTGAATAATCGCTCCAAACACCTGCTTTAATGATATTGCCCTTATAAAGCTTGAGCTTTACGGTACCTGTAACATTTTCCTGTGTTTTATCAACGAATGCGGAAAGTGCCTCTCTCAACGGAGTATACCACTGACCGTTGTAAACAAGATCAGCAAATGTTATTGCAAGCTCTGCCTTCTTATGCGCTGTCATCTTATCAAGACAGATCGTTTCAAGATAATTATGTGCAAAATAGAGTATTGTGCCACCGGGAGTTTCATATACGCCACGGCACTTCATACCAACGAGTCTGTTTTCAACAATGTCAAGCAAGCCTATACCATTGGCACCGCCAACCTTGTTAAGCTCAAGAATTATGTTCTTTGCACTCATCTTTTCGCCGTTAAATGCTACCGGAACACCCTTTTCAAAGTCGATCGTAATGTAAGTAGGTACATCAGGTGCATTTATGGGAGAAACACCCATTTCAAGGAAGCCTTCCTTTTCATAGAGAGGCTCATTGCCTGCATCCTCAAGATCAAGACCCTCATGGGAAAGATGCCAAAGGTTTTTATCCTTTGAATAATTTGTTTCTCTATTTATTTTAAGCGGAACATTGTGAGCCTCGGCATAATCTATCTCCTCGTCTCTCGACTTAATGCTCCATTCTCTCCAAGGTGCAATTATGGGCATATCGGGTGCAAAAGCCTTTATTGCAAGCTCAAAACGAACCTGATCGTTACCCTTACCCGTACATCCATGACAAATAGCATCAGCACCTTCTGCCTTTGCGATCTCAACTATTCTCTTTGCAATAACGGGACGTGCAAACGATGTTCCGAGCAAATATTCCTCGTACATAGCGCCTGCCTTAACTGTCGGAATAACATATTCGTCAACGAATTCATCCGTAAGATCCTCAATGTAGAGCTTTGAAGCACCTGTTTTAAGTGCCTTTTCTTCCAAGCCCTCAAGCTCATCTGCCTGTCCAACATTACCGGAAACGGCAACGACCTCACAGTTATTGTAATTTTCCTTAAGCCACGGTATAATGATCGATGTATCCAAACCGCCGGAATATGCCAATACAACTTTTTTAATATCTTTCTTATTCATAATTTCTGCCTCCAAAATATATATCAACTTTACGTTGATATATATTTTGGAGGCAGAAATTATG
>CAYOGO010000275.1:0-2095 GCA_964403405.1 uncultured Lachnospiraceae bacterium
GGTATAAAGGTAGGTCTCATCCGTCCCATCACATTGTGGCCGTTCCCGAAGAAGGTTCTTTGCGATGCGGCAGACAGATGCAAAGCATTTATTTCCGTTGAGCTTTCAATGGGTCAGATGATAGAGGATGTTGAGCTTGCGATCCGTTGCAAAAAGCCCGTTGTGCTTTGCAATCGCGCAGGCGGCATGATTCCGACACCTGAGCAGGTGCTTGCTAAGATTGAAGAAATTTCAGGAGGTAATAACTGATGATAGTATTTGATAAACCAAAATCACTCACGGATGCACCGCTTCACTATTGTCCCGGATGTACACACGGCATTATTCACCGTCTTGTTGCAGAGGCAATAGATGAGCTTGGCATAGAGGGCAAAACGATAGGTGTTGCACCGGTAGGCTGTGCGGTAATGGCATATAATTATTTTGCATGTGATATGGTTGAAGCTGCGCACGGCAGAGCTCCGGCAGTTGCAACGGGTATCAAGAGAGCAAATCCGGAAAATATCGTATTTACTTATCAGGGTGACGGAGATCTTGCGTCGATAGGTACGGCAGAAACGGTACATTCCGCAACAAGAAACGAAAACATCACCATAATATTTGTCAATAACGCGATTTACGGTATGACGGGCGGCCAAATGGCTCCAACATCATTGCCCGGACAGGTTACACAGACATCTCCGTACGGCAGAGACACAAAGACGGTAGGCTTCCCTATCAGAATTTGCGAAATGCTTGCAACTCTTGACGGTCCCGAATACATTGAGCGTGTTGCGGTAAACAACGTAAAGAATATAAAAAATGCAAAGAAAGCAATCAAAAAAGCATTTGAAAATCAGATAAATGGCAAGGGCTTCTCATTGATAGAGGTCATCTCAACATGTCCCACAAACTGGGGTATGACACCTCAAAAGGCTCTCCAGTGGGTTGATGAGAAGATGATACCGTATTATCCGCTCGGCGTTTACAAGGACAGAAGTGCCGAAGCAGGCAAGGAGGAGTAATATGACAACACAGATACTTATTGCCGGTTTTGGCGGACAGGGCGTATTGTTTGCAGGAAAATTTATAACGTATAAGGGCTTGCTTGAGGGTAAAAATGTAAGCTGGTTGCCGTCTTATGGACCTGAAATGCGTGGCGGAACAGCAAACTGCAGTGTTATCATAAGCGATGATCCGGTAGGCTCACCGATCGTTTCAAACCCCGATGTTCTTATGGTGATGAATCTGCCTTCACTTGATAAGTACGAGAATGCAGCTGTAAAGGGCGCAAAAATATTTGTTGACTCAACTCTCATTGCGCGTAAGGTTGAAAGAGATGATGTTGAGGCATTCTATATCCCAGCAACTCAGATGGCAAATGATGCAGGCATTCCGACACTTGCAAACATAATAATGGTAGGTAAGATAATAAAGGAGACGGGTGTCATTTCACATGACGACCTTGTCGGTGCATTGAAAAAGGTAGTTTCCGCTAAGCATGCGGATCTGCTTGATGTAAACCTTAAGGCTCTCGATATGGGATATAATTACGAGGGTTGATATTTGCAAAATGAAAGAAAGGACAGTATCATGCTTAATATAAGAATAGAAAAAACAACACAGCCGAAGCAGAAACCTGAAAAGGGAGCAAAGCTTGGTTTCGGTCATGTTTTTACGGATCACATGTTTGTTATGAATTACACAGAGGGACAGGGCTGGCACGATGCAAGAATAGTACCGTTCCAGAACATATCACTCTCTCCGGCGGCAATGGTATACCATTACGGTCAGGAAATGTTTGAAGGTCTCAAGGCATACAAGGGTGCAAATGATGAGGTTTTCCTTTTCAGACCCGACATGAACGCAAAGAGAACAAATGCTTCAAACAAGCGTCTTTGCATACCTCAGATCCCCGAAGAGGATTTTGTTCAGGCTGTAAAGACTGTTGTTGATGTTGACAGAGATTGGATCCCAACTGATGAGGGAACGTCGCTTTATATCCGTCCGTTCATAATTGCAACAGACGAATTTTTAGGCGTTGCACCGTCAAAAACGTATTTGTTCATTATAATTCTCTCTCCGAGCGGTGCTTATTATGCAAGCGGACTTGCAC
>CAYOGO010000276.1:0-2091 GCA_964403405.1 uncultured Lachnospiraceae bacterium
TATATGTAATTTGCACTGCCGAGTATCACAAGGCACATCACGAGGCTCAAAATAACGATTCCACGTTGTTTTGTAAAATAGCTCCAGTTGATCTTCATAAAAAACTCCTTTCAAATTTGCGTATATATTATGCCTTCATTGCGAAGATCTTTATTTTTGCGGCTTCAACGCCGAGTGCGGTCTGGGCGGCAAGCTGAAGCTTTATTCTCGTTTCGGGAATATCCGTTCCCTCAAACAATATTACCGCACCTATTATTTCATCAGAGCTGTCACGACGGTTTATCAGAATGCTCACATTGCCTGCACCGTCTATTTTGCTGAGTATTTCCGAAAGCCTTTGCTCAAATTCCGTTGAATGCTCATTGACAGATGCAGGGGTGTTGCTTTGGGCAGACTTGTCATTGCCGCGAATGTTAGCTGACCCAAATGCCAATATAATCACGACACAGGCGACTGCAAGACAGACGGCTATATCCTTTTTGCTCAATGATCTAAGACTGCTTTTGGTTGTTTCAAAGATTTTTTTTATTTTCATTATATTTACCCCACGTGATCCTTGCTTGATAAATATATATTCACGTTCCTGCAATATATGCCGATTTTTTCATGCAGAGTGCCATATATGCGGTCGCAGGTGCTTTTTTCAAGAGGTATGTCACAGCTGATATACAGCATTATGTTTCCACCGTCCGTTCTGTGTGAGCGTACCTTAAACGAATATCCATTGTATTCGCTTTTTAATACAGAAATAGCGTAGTATTTTATACCGTCCTCGGAGGACATGATCGATGAGGTGGTATCCGTGTCCTTGTATTGAAAAAACACATCCGCATCAATGCTCAGTACATTGCTTATGGGGGATATTACCGTCAAAAGCATGCACAACCCCAAAATGAAATAACAGTATTTTTTGATCCTTTCATTTATTATGAGCGAACCACAGATGAGGTAGATGAAAGCAAAGCCTATCAGTTGGCGGCAGGTTGCGTAAAAAATGTCCATATTATGCTCCTATAACGCTGTTGCCGACGCTTGCAACCACGCTTATGATAACAAAGAAGAGCATTGCGGTGGTTATTGTACATAAAAACATCGTTCCGTATATCCTGCCCATCGCCCTCATGCATTCGGAAATGCGTGCTTCACCCGTGAATGATATCAAAAAGGATATCGCACCGTATACGACGGAGGCACACAGCAGCTTTATTGCAGGCGTCAGGCAGAGTGTTAACAGGATCACCATTCCCACACCGCCTATTATGTTCTTCAGCATTACGGCACAGCCTGTTACGATATCAAAGCTTTTTGACAAAAATGCTCCTCCGTACATTGAAAAGGATGAAAGCGTATACCTTATTGTTCTGAGTGATACTGTGTCCAATGCGGATGATGTGAGACGCTGGATGGACACTATTCCCAAAAATACAGTGAATATAATGCCTATTGCCTTATCAGCAAGCCTTTTTGAGTTGTCGGACAGCAAATAAAAGGATCCTTGCTCCGAAATACAGTGACAGAATGTCATTACGGCGGAAACGGTAAGCAGAGGAAGAATAATACTGCAAACGGCATTTGACATTGCAGAGGCAATGAGCATGACCGATGGCTGAAGTATTTGAGAGGAGGTGATGCTCCCTGTTGCAGATACGAGCACCGTAAAAATGGGAAATGTGGAATTGATAAGCTCCGTCATTTGCTTTATGCCGTTGATGCAATCGTTAAGTGACATCACAAATCCGTTGATGATGACCGCAAGCGCAACAATAAACATAAGCTTTAGAGTGAGACTGCTTATCCTGCCCGAAAAAAGTCCGTTTGACAGCTTTTCGAGCAGGATGCTTATGAGGGCAAGTCCCGCAATGACGGAGGCGTAGCCGATGTGTATCCTTGTGTCTGAAATAATATCATCAAGAATGATATTTGCAAGCTTTTCGAGCGACAGAGTGCTTTTGCCGTTTATGAGGTCTGTTATAAATTTCTTGGGATCGCTGCCACCGGAATAGGCATTAAAATATTTATTTCCCTTCACGATATCCTGCCATGCGGAGAGATCGAGCTTATCGAGTGCATCCGTAAGCACAGGTGTTATGT
>CAYOGO010000277.1:0-2062 GCA_964403405.1 uncultured Lachnospiraceae bacterium
GGTGCATTGGCTTATTCCGATTCGCTCCTCGGTGCATACCACAAGATGGAGTCCGTTGAATTCTATGCACAGCTGCTCTACCAGTCAAAGATGCTCGGTGGACCTAAGCAGCTCAATGAAGAACAGGTAAAGGGTCTGTTTGAGATCAGAAGACAGTTCGGTATGAAGGGTAAGCACCCGGCTGATGTATGCCCCAACCTTAAGGCCGGCAAGCCCAGCTGCCATACATGCGGTATGTGCGATGTGAAGTCCGCTTCAACAAGTGATGAGTCCGCATTGATCGCAGAGATCACAAAGAAGGTTCTTGCTCAGCTCGGCAAGTAATTCGGTCATAACGGAGATCTTGCATGAGTTACGATATAAATGAGCTCGTGGAAAAGGTTGTAAACGAAGTTAAAGGCTCAAACGCTCAGAAAAAGGGTGCAAGCACACCCACCATGACACTTGATCTTGCAAGACGCCTTACTGAAAAGGTCAAAATAAAGGCAAGGCAGACGGGTGTCAAAGCGGTGGTTGCGGTAACGGATGCAGGCGGCAATATAGTTACGGTGGACCGTATGGATGATGCGTTTATAGCAAGCGTTGATATTGCGGTAAATAAAGCGTACACATCCGTGGCATTGAAAATGTCAACATATGAATTGTCAAAGCTTGCGGTGCCGTCGGGTCCATTGTATGGAATACAGCACACAAATAACGGCAGAATCGTGATATTCGGAGGCGGCGTGCCGCTCAAGGTAGGCGATGCCGTGATAGGTGGTCTGGGTGTCAGCGGAGGAACAGCCGAGCAGGATACATATCTCGGAAAATGCGGCGAGGAAATATTTTTTGAACTTACAAAATAAGGGATATGGCGGTCGAAAGGAAAATTGATCATGAATATAGAATCAACTAAGATAGAAGAAATAGTAAAACAGGTAATTGCCAACATGAGCACAACAACGTCATCTGCACCTGCAAGATCAGGCGGTGCAATACCGAAGACGTCACGTGTGGCAATGCTTACAAAGCTTGAAAACTTTGATGTTAAGGAATATCCGATTCCCGAGGTCGGCGATGATGATATTCTTGTCAAGGTTGAGGGCTGCGGCGTGTGTGGTACGGACGCACATGAGTTCAAGCGTGACCCGTTTGGTCTTATTCCTGTTGCTCTCGGACATGAGGGTACGGGCGAGATAGTTAAAATGGGCAAAAACGTAAAGAAGGACAGTGCGGGAAAGCCCATTGCAGTCGGCGATAAGGTCGTAACATGTATGATATTTAAGGATAATCCGGATATCACAATGTTTGATCTCAATAAGCAGAATGTGGGCGGTGCCGATGTTTACGGCTTGCTGCCGGATGATGATGTACATCTTAACGGCTGGTTTGCGGATTATATACTTGTTCGTAAGGGCTCAACGATATTTAATGTAAGCGACCTTGATCTTGATAGCAGAATACTCATAGAGCCATGTGCGGTCCTCATTCATGCTGTTGAAAGAGCAAAAACAACGGGCATATTGAGGTTCAACTCAAGAGTCGTTGTACAAGGCTGCGGACCTATCGGCCTTATTTGCATAGCGGTCCTCAGAACAATGGGTATAGAGAATATCGTTGCTGTTGACGGTAACGAAAAGCGTCTTGCCTTTGCAAAGGAGATGGGAGCAAACGCATCCGTAAACTTTAAGAATATACAGGGAATAGAGGCGCTTGCTGAGGCTGTAAAGACGGCATTTGGCGGATATTATGCGGATTTTGCATTCCAGTGCACAGGCTCACCGGTTGCACATTCCAATATCTATAAGTTCATACGTAACGGCGGAGGACTTTGCGAGCTTGGATTCTTTATCAATGGCGGCGATGCAACGATAAATCCGCACTTTGATATTTGCTCAAAAGAGATTACAACAGTCGGATCATGGGTATATACTCTCCGTGATTACGCAACAACATTTGATTTCCTCAAGAGAGCAAAGGCAATAGGTCTTCCCATGGAGAAGCTTATAACACATAAGTTTGAATTAAAGGATATTAACGAAGCACTTCAGACAAATTTACGCATGGAGGGTCTGAAGATCGC
>CAYOGO010000278.1:0-2059 GCA_964403405.1 uncultured Lachnospiraceae bacterium
ATCGTATGCTTTATATACAGAGATGAATATTACAACAAGGATAAATCGGAAAAGCCCGGTATAGGTGAGCTTATCCTTGCAAAGCACAGAAACGGTGCAACAACGACCGTTGAGGTTGCATGGCTTGCGGAATATACGAGGTACGACAACAAAAAACACGATTAAAGCATGTTTTTGTAAAATAAAGGGGTATTTTTATGGTTTTTAAGAAAAAACTCATGGTTGCATTGACATTTGTATTGCTTATGACGACTGTATTTTGCGTTAATATGCAGCACAGCAATGCTCAGGACGCAACAAACGTTGTATTTGAGGAAGGTTTTGAGGGCGATACTTCCTCGTGGTATACCTATTCCTACAACGGAAAGTCGGAATTTTCATTATCTGAGTCGGATGCGTATGAGGGCAGCTATTCCTGCATGATAAGCAGTAAATCAAATAACGATGCAAGAATGATCCGAAAAATAAATGTTGAGCCGTCGTCATATTATACGGTAAGTGCGTATGTCAAGACGGAGGACGTAAAGGAGACAAGTTGGGTAGTGTCAAGGCTCGGTGCAACGATCTCAATAATCGGCACTACATTTGTATCAAAGTCGATAGAGGGGGACAGTCCATGGACAAGGCTGACATTTTCCTTTGCGACAGGAATAGATCCCGATCCCGTTGAGTTGTGCTTTACTCTCGGCGGATACGGTAAGATGAATAGCGGTACGGCATGGTTTGACTGCATAACCGTTGAAAAAGTGGATAATTACCCTGAGGATGCCTTTGCACTTGACGATACTGTTGTTATAACGGGAGGCAATCTATTGGAAAACGGCGGCTTTGAGGATGATGACGCCTGCTGGTCAATGAATACGTATATTGACAGCGCAACAAATTTCAAAATAGACAATGACGTTGTGCACAGTGGCTTAAAGTCAATGTGCATAGAAAACATGACTGATAATGATGCAAGAATAATTCAGAATATACCCGTGTCGCCAAATAAGTATTACACTGTAACAGCGTGGGCAAAGGCGCAGAGTGTACCGTATTCCACAGAAGAAAAGCAGTGCTACGGAGCGACTATATCCGTAATGGATACGACATATGTTTCCGATTCGCTTCACGGTACGACAGGCTGGATAAAGCTGACATTTTCGTTTTATACTGCAGAAAAACAGGATTCTGTTGATCTGTGCTTTACCCTCGGAGGATACGGCAGGATGAACAGTGGCAAGGTGTGGTTTGACGATATAACAGTGGAGGAGGTTGCCACAAGACCCGATCATGTATTTCCCCTTCAGTATACGGGAAGTGACAAGATCCCGGCGTCCGGTGATTCGTGGTTGCCGCAGGGCTATGAGCTGACGGATCATCCCGATATTGTAAAGTGGACAGCCTTTGTGTTTATGTGGTTTATTGTTATTGCCGCACTTGCACTTGTTTATACGGAAACGGGGGATCTGCATGATAACGGTAAAAGGCTTTCGAGAGCATTTTGCTTTATAGTTGCAATAGCTTCATTGGGAAGGATTATAATGGGCATGTTTGTGCCTGCCTATACCTGGGATTATTCGTGCTGGGTGGGCTGGTCATGGCGTGCGGCAGCAGACCTGTTTAATATATACAGGCTGGAGGATGTGTTTATTGATTATCCGCCGTTGTACATGTATGTGCTTGCTCCGATAGGAGTTCCCGTAAGCTTATTGTGGAATATTATGGGCGGATCGATATCGATGCTTTTGCTTAAGTTGCCGTCGATGATAGCCGACATGGTATCCGCATATTTGCTGTATAAGCTGGCAGAAAAGCATCTTGACAAAAGATGGGCAGTGTTTATTGCCGCATTTTACATGTTGAATCCTGCAATATGGTTAAATTCCGCATGCTGGAATCAGATAGATTCATTGTTTACAATGCTTGTGCTTTTTGAACTGTATTTTATACTTGAAAAAAAATGGGTGGGTACGGGTATCATGTTTGCGCTTATGGTGCTCTTAAAGCCACACGGTATAATATTTGCTCCGACAATAGGGCTCGTGCTTCTGTTTGAGATAATAAAGAATAAGAA
>CAYOGO010000279.1:0-2058 GCA_964403405.1 uncultured Lachnospiraceae bacterium
CCATATTGGTATGAGCTGGTGCTCTTTTTGATCATGCTGGTACTGCTGTATGCTTCAATTTTTGCATCCACAATACTGCATGAGTTGGGTCATCTTATTTTCGGAAGAATAACGGGATACAAGCTTTTATCTTTCCGCATGGGGAGCTTGATGCTTATAAAGAGGAACGGCAAATTCAAGCTTAAGAGATACAGCATACCGGGAACTGCAGGTCAGTGCCTGATGGCTCCACCGCAGGTGACTGTTGATGCGTGTCCCGTTGTGCTTTATAATCTGGGCGGTGTGATGGTTAATATTTTTGCTGCAATAGTGCTTGCTGCTGTATATGTATTCACAAGAAATATGCTTTTCGGTGCGATCTTTATTATAGCTGCACTTGCAAATGTGCTCACTGCCATTACAAATGGTATACCGATGGATGTGGGCGGAGTGAATAATGACGGTAAAAATGCGATATTGGCAAGCAAAAGCTTAATTGCAAGGCAGGCACTTATTACACAGTTAAAGATCAATGAAGCAGTGTCAAACGGAATAAGAGCAAGTTATATGCCGGAGGAATGGTTCATTATGCCGGAGGACAGCGATAAGGATGACACTTTGGTATCTTCAATAGGTGTTTTTTATTGTCAACGATTGCTTGATCTCAATATGCTCGAAATGGCAATGGAGGAGATAGGATCTCTTTTTGAAAAGAGAAAAGTGCTTGATATCTACAAAAAAATGCTTTTGTGTGATCTTATATACTGTAAGCTTGTGACAGGATGTGACAGAGCTGAAATAAGTGCATTGATAACTCGGGAACAGAAAAATTTTATGAAGGCAATGAATACATCCGTCGGTATCATACGGACGGAGCTTGCAATAGCTCTGTTATATGATAAAAACACTGATCTTGCGGACAAAATAATGGAAAAGTTTGAAAAAACAGCAAAAAAGTATCCATATGAGGCGGAAATCGAGGGCGAACGTGAGCTGATCGGAATCGCAAGGCGATGTGCGGAATAAATAATATTTTTGACCACGAGGACGGCATGATTTGCTGTCCTTTTTATTTTGTGTTTTTTAGAAAAAGAAAATAAAAAATTCAAATTATGCTTGCATTTTGATAATATATGTGGTAAAATAATACCGAAAATCGAACGGAGGGACAAAGATGAAAACACTTACAGACTGTTTTGCACTTTCAAATGGGGTCAAGATCCCATGCATAGGCTATGGTACATGGCAAACACCCACGGGTGACATTGCAAGGGAGAGCGTAAAGACAGCAATAGAGCTTGGCTATCGTCATATTGATACTGCATTTGCTTATGGAAATGAGGCTGATGTGGGTGATGGTATAAGAGCTTCCGGTGTAAAGCGTGAGGATATTTTTGTTACCACAAAGCATTGGATCACAGAGCGTGGATATGAAAAAACAATAAAGGCGGTGGAAACATCTCTCAATAATCTGGGTATCGATTATATGGATCTGTATTTGATCCATTGGCCCTGTGTGGAAAAGGTATCTTCCGAATGGAAATATATCAACGCTGAAACATGGCGAGCATTTGAAAAAATGTACAATGACGGCAAGATACGTGCCATAGGCGTGAGCAATTTTCAGGCAAAACACCTTGAGGCATTGGATGAGTACGCATGCATAAAGCCGATGGTAAACCAGATAGAATTTCATCCCGGCTATACGCAGATCGACAATGTAAGGTATTGTCAGAGCAGAGGTATGGTTGTGCAGGCGTGGAGTCCGTTAGGTAACGGTGCTGTTTTGCAGAATGGTAAGCTTTGTGCCATTGCCGAAAAGTATAATAAAACGGTTGCACAGCTGTGCATAAGGCTTGCACTTCAATGTGGTGTTTTGCCGTTGCCAAAGTCGGTCACACCTTCAAGAATAGCACAAAATGCACAGGTGTTTGATTTTGATATAGAGGTTGATGATATCCAAACGATGCTTGAAATGCCTCAGCTGGGCTTCAGTGGTTATTATCCGGAGGAGGCTCCGGCAGATGCACTCGTTAAGGGTGAATAAAAAAGTCGATAATGAATATTTAAATATTCCTG
>CAYOGO010000280.1:0-2056 GCA_964403405.1 uncultured Lachnospiraceae bacterium
TTACACGGTCGGCAACCTCCTGATTGTCACGAAAAACGCCGCCCTGCTTAAGGAGACCGTCGACAAGAGTCGTTTTGCCGTGATCAACGTGTGCAATTATTGCAATGTTTTTTAAGTCATTTCTTACCAAAGCTTTTCTCCTTTATACATCAAATATGTGCCGCACAAACGACACACTTTCAAGATCTATATCTGTATGTAAAAGATATTCATAACTAAAATAAAATTCCGAGAACCTACGTCCTCGGAATTTTGGTACCCCCAAAGGGAATCGAACCCTTGTTACCGCCGTGAGAGGGCGATGTCTTGACCGCTTGACCATGGAGGCGTATGGCTGCCGAACTAGGATTTGAACCCAGACAGAATGATCCAGAGTCATTTGTGCTACCATTACACAATTCGGCATCAACGTTGGTATTTGTGTCACCAACGCTGTATATTATACAACAAAAAGGTATTTTTGTCAAGCTATTTTTTTACACATTTTGAAAAAAATCAAAGAAAATGATAAAAAGCTTCTCCATGTCAATGTTTTTGCCTTATTTACCAAACAGGCTGAACTTTTTTTGCACGGCTCCGTTTTGACGCTCAAAACACGGTAACCACTTTGACCAAACGCATTATTCAATTCATCCTCGCCTATTCCGTTTTCCGCAATTATCTCGGTGGTTTCCTTTGAATGTGATGAGCTTACCTTTTTACCCTGAGCCTTGCCCTCACAATATCATTGACATGTGCCTCACACATACTGCATGACATTCCATCGATCTGCGCTACTGTTTTAACAATGGTCTTCCCCTTTATTAAGTTAGTCTTAACTAACTCGTTGTGTTTCAATAAGCAATGCCTCATATGGGAGCATTGCTTATGCTGTTTTATTCATTTAATGTGATTGCATGATAAATATCACACGCATGTAAACATTTACGCTTTGTCTGCGTATATTTTACCACCAATTCACCATTTTGTCAAATGCACAGGCTTGTGATTACCTTATCGTCGTTTTGGCTTCGTTAATACACTTTTTTATAGAATAAAACCACTGTGCTGCAATATCCTTGCGTTGGAATTTGAGATCTACGCAAGAGCCGGCTCCCGCACTGCGTATTGTAATCATATATGATTCGCCTGATTTATTTAAATACAAGCATTCAATGAATGCAAGATCCAGTACTGTCATGATGCTGTTATCCGCATAATCATTGAACAAATAAATATATTTGTTCGTTACCGTCACATCATACAAGGTCACTGGATAACCGTACCGTACTTTCCCTGTTAGCCTTACTATCTCATTTGCTGAAAACATATCACTTATTCCCATATCAATATCTCCTTTTGATAAATTAAATTCTGTATTTTACCAGAGAACTGTGTTCGCGTCTCCGGGTGCGCACGTTGGAAATTTTGTGGGGGGCCAAACGGTCTTTATCTCATCATAAACACTCTTGTGTAATTGATCATGCCTATTATAACGCCGATAAGTGCACCCGCCGCAGTGATCGTGACCCATATATAGCTCTAATCTTTAACAGTTTGGACATTACCGCATATTTTGCAGATTTTTTTACTATCGGTAGGATAAACTTATTTCCCGAAACGATCTAAAAAGCGTCAAAATCATGAGAAAGTGCAGGTATGCTGTCGTTCTTGTAATTCTCAGCTCTATATCGAAAGGACGCAAGCGGCATACCACATAGCTTTGCCGCAGTTGTTCCGGTAATTTTTCCTGATTTCCATCGCTGATATACCTCATAAAAGTCCACAGGCAATGATTTAGGCGGTCTACCGAACTTCACGCCACTTGCTTTGGCTGTCACAATTCCCTCTGCTTGCATTTGGCGAATGTTGGCTCGCTCATTTTCAGCTTCAAAAGACAATACCTGCAGAACAATATCCGAGATAAATGTCCCCATCAAACCTTTTTCTCTTCTGGTGTCAAGAAGAGTCATATCCAATACGCCATTATTGCAGAATTTCCTCATAATTACGTCCGAATAACAAAAAGACCACAAAATTTTGTGGTCTTTTTGTTGAATTACATGGTGGGAACAAT
>CAYOGO010000281.1:0-2047 GCA_964403405.1 uncultured Lachnospiraceae bacterium
GAACTATGGAAGCAAGTAATGCGTTGTATGGAGTTTCCATGGCTGAAAAAGGTGTTTCATCGCTGGTGTCTGTCAAGCTTGAGGATGCGGCTGCTGCGGATCAGTAATATGGGAGGAAAAATGTCATTATTTGATAAATTAAAAAACGGAATATCAAAAACAAGAAACAGCATAGTGAACTCAATAAAAGGTGTGTTAAAATCGTTCAAAAAGATAGATGATGAGCTTTTTGATGAGATTGAGGAGATACTTATAACATCGGATGTCGGTGTTGATACAACTCAAATGCTTATAGAGTCACTCAAAGAAAAAGTAAAAGAACAGGGAATAAAAGAACCGGAAGCAATAATTTCGCTTTTGAAAGAATCCATGCTTGATATACTGTTACAGGGGGAAACCGGAAAACATTTTGAGTATCCGGCTGTTATAACGGTAATAGGCGTAAACGGGGTTGGTAAAACAACTACGATAGGAAAGCTGGCAAGTAAATTTATATCCGAAAAGAAAACCGTGCAGATTGCAGCTGCTGATACTTTCAGAGCAGCGGCAATAGAGCAACTTGCGGCATGGAGTGAACGATCGGGTGTCAAGGTTATAAGACATGATGAAGGCAGTGACCCTTGTTCGGTTGTGTTTGATGCATTGCAATCTGCAAAAAACAAGAATACGGATGTGTTACTCTGCGATACGGCTGGCAGATTGCACAACAAAAAGAATCTTATGAATGAGCTTGACAAAATAGGTAGGATAATTCAACGCGAACATCCCGATGCAAGCAAGGAAACTTGGATAGTAATAGATGCAACATCGGGTCAGAATGCTTATGTTCAGGCAAAGCTCTTTAATGAAGCTTTTCCCGCAACGGGACTTGTTATAACAAAGCTTGACGGAACTGCAAAGGGAGGAATATTGTTTACAATATGCAATGAATTGAAAATTCCGGTTAAATATATAGGTGTCGGAGAGGGAATAGACGATCTTCAGGAGTTTGATGCAAAGACTTTTGTGGATGCACTGTTTGATGAAATGTAAATTTTTTGTTAATAGTGAAAAAATAACTAAAGCAGAACTTCAAAATGTATTGACATTTTGCGGATTTTCTATTATAATATTATGGTAATTTGATTATTAGAATATAACCTAATGGAGGTGAAGATAATGAAAAGAACATATCAGCCTAAGAAGAGACAGAGAAGCATGGAGCATGGCTTCAGAAAACGCATGAGCACAAAGAACGGTAGACTCGTTCTTAAGAGAAGAAGACAAAAAGGCAGAAAGAAGCTCACAGCTTAATTTATTGTATCGGTTTTACTTATCGATGTGTGTCGGTTTATAGTTGACGTGCTTTTGTGCGTCACAATATAGGAATGCGTTTGTGGGGTCACACACGGATGTTACGCTTGCGTGGCATTTGTATGTGACCGTTGTCCTATAATGGCACTTTTTTACGTTGCATGGGAGGAATAAAAGGATGAGGGCATACGCCAGATTAAAGCGTCATAACGATTTTACACGTCTGTACAGATCGGGCAAGTCAGTAAAATCAAAAAATGCAGTCATTCTTGTGCATTCCAATAGAGTGGGTAAAACAAGGGTCGGGTTTTCCGTTACGAAAAAAATAGGCAATGCAGTCAAGCGTAACCGATGCAGGAGAAGGCTCAAGGAGGCGGTGTATGCTTATAACGACAGGCTCAAGCAGGGCTATGATATTGTGTTTGTGGCAAGGCATCGTGATAATGAGTCTCCGTTTGACGAATTGACAAAGGAAGTTGGATTTTTGCTTTCAAAGTCCGATGTACTCGTAAAATGAACAAAATAGCAGTTGCACTGATCAAGTTTTACAGAAAATATATTTCCCCGACAAAGCAACCCTGCTGTAAATTTGTGCCGACATGCTCGGAGTATGCATTGCAGGCGTACAAAAAGTATAATTTTTTCAAGGCGACCGGTCTTACGGTTTGGAGGATACTTCGTTGTAATCCATGGAGTAAGGGCGGATACGATCCTCTTAAATGATCTATATGATGAAAGGTATGTAACATTATTA
>CAYOGO010000282.1:0-2040 GCA_964403405.1 uncultured Lachnospiraceae bacterium
CTATATAAAAGAGATGTTTTGCGACCGAGTTGCCGCAAGTAAGATATATTGCGGAGAAAAATATACTGATGCTTATCCGTTGCGGTATTTTATAAACAGCAATGCAAGACTTGCGATGCATGTCGAAACCGCGGATATTCTTGAGTCATGGTTAAAAATGCTTGCGGAAAAGGGCGAGGATGCGACATTTGCATATATAAGGGATCATGAAAAATAACAGAGTCAATTACATAAAAAAATATTATCTCCTTGCGTAGTGTTTTCGGCAATGGCAGGAGCTGCAACGGGTGTACTGATCTCGTTATTCAAGCTGTGTTTGTCGTGGGTGATCGGCTGTTCAGCGGAAATTTATTCTTTTGCAAGAGGAGGAATACCGAAGGCAATAGCTGAGCTCAAAGGTGCCATTAAATTCAGCTGGGTATAAAGTATATTTGTTTTGTTTCCGAGTGCCATGCTGATATATATTTGTGGCGTGCCTCTTGGTAATGAGGGGCCTAGTGTTCAGATGGGTACGGCGGTAGGCAGGGGCACGGTCAAGCTTTTCTCGAAAAAAACCCGGCATGGAACAGATACATAATGACGGGCGGTGCGTGTGCAGGTTTTGCGGCGGCAACGGCAGTGTGTACGGGTAGTGTAACAGCCCGTGCGTGCTGTAAATTGATCGGAGTTGATTTTTTATTCTTGAATATATCATATCCATTCCGCCAGCATTGCCATTGTCATATATATGGATTCCTGTCGTAATTGGGCTTATTTGCGGTATATGTGCAGTGCTGTTTACAAGGCTTTATTATATTATAAAGAAGTTCCTTGATATTACGTTGAAAAAATTCCGTTTGCACTGAAAATAGTGTTGATATTTGTTCTCACGGCGATAATAGGATATATGCTTGACGACTGCATATCATCAGGACATTCTTTGATACATGAACTTTTGGAGGGCAACGGCATACCGTATATACTCATTATGGTAATGCTTATAAGGGCGGTGCTGCTCTTGTTTGCTAACAATGCTGGCATTACGGGCGGTCTTTTTGTGCCGACACTGACATTCGGAGCGATAATAGGTGCCGTGCTTGCATGGTGCTTTGAAAGCGTTGGGGCGATCGATGTGAAATACCATTCGATAATGATAGTTATAGGAATGGTTGCGTTTCTTGCAGTGTCATCAAGAACACCGCTTACGGCAATATCATTTGCAATAGAAACAATGTGCGGAATGAATAACATAATATTTGTTGTGATAGGTGTTACGGTGTTATTTCTTGTAATAGAGACATTGGGCGTTATTGCATTTAACGATACAGTTATTGAAAGCAAGATCAGTGCAGAGCATTTTGGAAAAAAACCTGTGTTATAGACAGTAACCTTACTGTGGGTGAGGTTGCGTTTGTTATAGGCAAGAAGATAAGGGACATACTCTGGCCACCCACATGCACCGTTTTGTCTGTTATAAAGAGTAATAAAGATTCCGACAGTACAATGGCTCAGAGGGATATACTGCATGTACATTATCTTACGTATTCCCCCAAGGATACGGCTGACAGCCTTTTTGATCTTGTCGGTGAGCAGACGAGTGATATAGAGATAAGCATGAGATTCGGACACGAAAACGAAAGTGTTCCCGAAAATTGAATAAAAAAAGCCTCTTGTAGTAGAATGGAAATATCTACTGTAGTAGGTTTTTGTATGGAAAACAAAAAGGGGCAAAAGCATTATCCGGACCGAATCAATCAAATAATCCTGCCAAGTCCTTTCAATACAAAAGAGGGAACATTTTGTACTGCTCCCTCCCTGTATTATTTTGTTGATCTTACTTGGAATTTTTGATTCCGTTTTCGTAGCTTTCGATCATTTTCTTGACCATCTGACCACCGATCGAGCCTGCCTGCTTGGATGTGAGGTTACCGTTGTAACCGTTATTGAGCGTTACACCAACCTCGTTGGCAGCTTCCATCTTAAACTGATCCATAGCATCTCTTGCCTCGGGAACAACGATTCTGTTATTCTTCTGTGCCATAATAAAATTTCTCCAATCAA
>CAYOGO010000283.1:0-2040 GCA_964403405.1 uncultured Lachnospiraceae bacterium
GTACTTACAGATGAAAAAACACGTTCAAAAATCATATTTTTGATGTAATATAACGGAGGTTAATCTTGACAAAGGATTTTTTAACTCAGATCGGTACAATGGTCGGCACATCCGGCTATGAAGAAAAGGTTGCCGATTTTATAAAAAATGAATTTGAAAAATACAGCAACGATGTAACCGTTGACAATTACTACAATGTTGTCGCAAGGATCAAGGGTGATAAATATACTGACAAAATGCCAAAGATCCTGCTGTGTGCACACATGGATGAGATAGGCTTTATTGTTAAATCCGTTGATGATAACGGCTTCGTAAAGGTCGTTACAAACGGAGGCATGGATATAAGGCTTTTTCCCGGCACGGAGGTAATTATCCACGGCAAAAGGAATATAAGAGGTATTTTTGGTGCAAAGCCGCCGCATTTGCTTACAGCTGACGAAACAAACAAGAGCATACCGCTTGACGATCTGTATATAGATACGGGTCTTGCAAATGCCAAAGAGCTGATAGAGCTCGGTGACACCGTAACGTACGATAGTCCGCTTACAGAGCTTAAGAACGGCTACATAATGGGCAAGGCTATGGATGACAGAGCAGGTGTTGCGATACTTTTGGCTGCCATGAGAGAGCTTGAAAAGCTCAGATTCGGTGCTGATGTGTACTTCGGAGCTACTGTTCAGGAGGAGCTCGGTGTAAAGGGCGCAACAATGCTCGGATATAAGTATGCACCCGATATCGGCATTGCGATAGATGTTACGCACGGCAGCACTCCCGATGCATCGGTTGCAACGGGAAATACGGTGCCAATGGACAAGGGAATATCCGTGACTGTTGGTCCGAATATTCATCCGATATTGTGCGAAAGACTTTGTTCAGTCGCTGACGAAAACAATATAGGCTATGTTATTGAGGCTTGTCCGCGTCCGACAGGTACGGATGCAAGAGCATTGCAGGTCTCACGAGATGGCATTCCGTCGGTATTGCTCAGCATACCGCTCAGATATATGCATACGCCCAACGAGGTCATCAATCCCAAAACGGTTGATACCGCCGGTAAGATGATAGCGTTGTTTATAGCAAGCTTTGGGGAGGATTGGCAGCAATGGACGAATTATTAAAAAGGCTTTCGGAATGCGATTCTGTTTCAGGCAATGAAAAGGAAATACGTGAAATAATAAAGGAAGAGGCTTCAAAACATGCACAGGTCTCAGTTGATAAAATGGGCAATGTCATTGCTTACAAAAAAGGCTCTGATTCCAGACGCAAGGTAATGCTTGCCGCTCATATGGACGAGGTCGGTTTTATTGTAACTTATATTGACGACAGTGGATTTATAAGATTCAAGCCCGTAGGCGGTGTTGATCAGCGTATACTTCTTGCAAAAAGAGTAAGAATAGGCAAGGATAAAATAAAGGGCGTATTTGGCATTAAGGCAATACATCTTCAGTCGCTTACTGAGAGAGGCAATGTTGTTCCCATGGCATCCATGTATATCGATGTCGGTGCCAATTCAAAGGATTCAACGGGTGTCAAGGTTGGTGATTATATATCATTCACAACGGAGTTTGATGATTTCGGTGACAGCAAGATGAAGGGCAAGGCACTTGATGACAGTCTTGGCTGCAGAGCATTGCTTGAAATACTCAAAAATGATTATGAGGATGATATTTATGCTTGCTTTACCGTTCAGGAGGAGGTCGGCATGAGGGGTGCCGGTGTTGCGGCTTATACAGTGCGTCCCGATGTGGCAATAGTCGTTGAGGGCACATCATGTGCGGATGTACCGGATGTTGAGGAGTCCGCAAAGGTAACGGCAATGGATATGGGTC
This sequence comes from uncultured Lachnospiraceae bacterium, assembly GCA_964403405.1. Lineage (GTDB taxonomy): Bacteria > Bacillota > Clostridia > HGM11327 > HGM11327 > SIG351. The sequence goes on from CAYOGO010000283.1 coordinate 1,830, forward strand.
CCGCAGTTAGCTATGTTGATGCCGCTACAATAGGTGACAAAAAGCTTGTGGCGGACATTATCGCGGCAGGTGATGATAATAACATTCAATATCAGATAAAAAGAGCGGCATTCGGAGGCAATGATGCAGGTGCTATACACACGACAGCAGAGGGTACGCCGACAGCAGTTATATCTGTTCCGTGCAGATATATACATTCTCTGGTATCAGT
>CAYOGO010000284.1:0-2037 GCA_964403405.1 uncultured Lachnospiraceae bacterium
AGGCTTTTCGGCACAACATCATTATATCCGAAAACACTGCATATCGTAAGTATCTCCGGGTTAAGATCACCCAGCCATACAAGTCTGTCACGCTTTATTCCGTCCCATATGTAATCCTGCATATTAAGATGCACGGTGTACGCCGATGTCTTCCATATTTGATTTATCTTTTCGTCATCACATTCAAAGCTGCCCTTATACTCAATATCACGGTAGACAAATATTCCCTGTACTGTTTTTAAGTATGCAGTCGTCTTGAGTGCCTCTACCTTTACAAAACGGTAGCCCGTATTACCGAATTCTATTGTGGATGCACCATCTGTATCTATCACAACATCTCTTGATGAATGATTCACGGTTGAGTTTTTTACCCCAACGGTGCTCAGTGCCTCCATAAGGCTCTCACCGAATGTTATGCGCAATGCGTTATTATCTACTTGCTTTTCCGTTGTAATGCTCACGCCGCCGTGTATCTCACAGCCCATATCAAGCACAACATAGCTGCCCTTGTTGAGAATACAGCATTCATAATTGCTAAAAAGCACAGTCTGCCTATAATCGTCCTTTATGAGATGCTGCGCGTTTGTTGCATCATGCTCAAGTGCTACTGTCCTCGGAACGATATATTTTCTTACAGTGTCCACTTTGTTATTGCTGAATTTTACATCCTCTATCACTGTATTGATCCTCCGCTTTAAGAATGATGTTATTGTACTACACTTTTATGTTTTTTTCAAGGTGTTTATTAAAGTTCGGGGAAATCATTGCCCCTTATTGCGGGAACAAGCTTAAAGTCAGGTCTTGCATCACCCTGAGGCAGCCCCGTTGCAAGCTTATATATATCACTTGCAAGTATGTCGTAATCAAACAATGTTGTATCCGACAACATCTTTTTGTACGCAGGCACATTTGTTATGACCGGTATTGACGAATGATCGGCTATATACTTCACAATACCCGATGACTCCTGCCTGAATCCAAGCACTCTTGCATAGAGAGGATCCTTTTTTGTCTTGCAGTATTCCACGTCATCCTTCTTTATACCGAGCAACAGATTGTACGCAATGCGTTGTATGGTCGTACGTGTATATCTTTTTGAATGTACCCTTTCTATCAACTCATCATAGTTGTTTGAAAACGCCGCCGAAGCAAAAGCATTTTCAAGCCCCTCAACAACACCCGAAACTCCCGCAATATCACGTACTCTTGACGTCATCAGCCTGTATTGGATAAGCTTGAAAAAATCCTCATTACCCGCAATGGTCTGCTGTGATTGTATCATTTTTGATATTTTGGGCGGCAATTTGCTTGCTATGACAGAAAATCTGTTCTCCCTTATAAATTTTCTTACAGCTGTTGCCGAAAGATAGTCAGTATACTCCGTTGTATCATTATATCCTCCACCTATCCTGTGCACAGCTATCGGCTGTATATCGCTGTCAATCTGTATGAGCTTTTTTATGTATTCTATTGCCAAAATTGAGTTTGGAAGTGAGAGGCACATTTTCTCTTCCTCAGTCAGATTAAAATATGCCGCAATGGTATTGCTTCTTGCCTGTGCAAACGGCGTTTTGTCGTCAAGATTCTTATTCAGCTCCTTTTTGAAGCTGTACGGCTCGTCCGCAAGCAGCGCCGCCACCTTACCGACAAATGCAATGTCCGTTTCGGAGCCGAATGATAAATAATCTATACATCCCAGGCTGTCAAGTATCTTCACACTGCCGTGGGCAAATATTTCCGCCGATTGCAGAGCAAAAAGCGTCGGAAGCTCTATTACAACATCCGCACCGCCCTCAAGTGCAAGCCTTGTGCGTAGCTGCTTATCAAATATTGCCGGCTCGCCCCTTTGAACAAAATTACCCGACATTATTGCAATGACCGCATCCGCATGAGTAAGAGCCCTTGTCTGCTCTATATGATACCGATGCCCCGCCGTAAACGGATTGTATTCTGATATTACTGCTGCAATTTTCATTGGATGTATCCCCTTTCTCATTCCAAATTCAAATATATGCTCTCTACAATATTATACAATAT
>CAYOGO010000285.1:0-2035 GCA_964403405.1 uncultured Lachnospiraceae bacterium
ACATAAAAACCGTCTTCACCAATGATGTCGGAGTCCTTCATGGTTATAAAGCACGGAAGAACGGGAACATTGTTTTTTGCGGCAAACATAAAAGCACCTTTTTTCAGCGGCTTGGGCTTGCGGTAATTCCACCACATGCTCTGTTCGGGGTAAACAAGCACAAAATTGCCGTCCTGCAGCAGCTTTCCGGTTGCACGTAAGAATTTTTCCATTGTTTTTTTGTTTGAAGAAAGCGGAAGCGTATTACAGTGACGCATCAAAAAGCCGTAAAAACCCGGGAATGAGGTATAATTGCCCTCACGGATAACTCTGTAAAATGTTCTGTTATGTTGCTCGGAGGCGTTATACGCAAGCTGTATTGCAAAGCTGTCAAAGGCGTTAAAGTGGTTACAGGTGATGACCGCACCGCTGTTAAGGTCTCTGAAGTTTTCTATACCGCGTATCTCCTTTATTATCAGTTTTTTCTCGTTGATGAGACCGTTTACAAATTTTCGAGCCATCATGAATGCAAAGCGTGTCTTAAGCTTTTGCGAAATGGATTTATTGATATAATCAATATCATCGGGCATGAGCACCTTTGACGGGGGATCTGCCTCAACGTCCTCGTCAAATCTGCCTGAACGCTCGTATTCATCGATCTTATTAAGTATCTCCACCCTTCCCTTGTCTCTGTTTGCGGCATTAATGCGGTTGAGGTAGTTGTCCTTACGAGAGATCTCATTTTCGGCAAGCTTGAGAAGATTATCGCAGGATGCACTATCACGGGCACGTTCTTCATCTGTATATGCTTCAAGAACATCAAGGATCTCATTGTATACGGACACCTCGCTTGCGTATTTCCAGAATAAATCACCATGTCTGCAATCCTTGTAATGCCACGGCTTGCTTGTCATTATGTAGTGGATTATATTTGCTTGCTCTATCGGATACAGTATTTCACCAAATACCTCCGTATTCCATCTCTGATCAAGCCAATACACGTGATCCTTGCATATGAGATTGAGGTAGTCCTCATCCTGTGTTACTACAAAATTATATGTGTTGAGGTACTGAATAAACTTATCAAGCACAAAATGCAATCTGAACTGCTCACAGTTGATGAGAAGGACGCCTGCATTGAAGAAATTGTAGCGTGATATTCCTATGACCTTTTCCACGTATGTGCCGTATGTGTCGACCTGTATCATTGCCTGCTCGTGACAAGCACCCAAATATGCGTCATTTATATTTGTATCGAACAATTCGCTTATGTCACCATAGACAATTGTGTCACTGTCGATGTACACTGTCTTGTCATATTCGGGGAACATTTCCGCTATAAACAGCCTGTAATACGTCGTTTTTGAATAATAATCCCTTATTGGCAGCTTGTTGGAGATCGTCATGAGATAATCGGTAACATCGTTAAAGATGACCTCAAAATTACTGTCTTGAAGCTTGTACAGCTCAGCCATCATTTGCTCCGTTATACCCGTGTGAAGAATGTGTACCCTGTATTTACGGCTCTTTGATGCGTTTTGCATCATTGAATGGAGAGATACGATGGTATATTTAACAAAATTATTGTCACATGCATAAAAAATAGGAATAATGTTATTGTTCATTGCTTTTTACCTCCCTGTTGAATTTGGTTATCAGATAGTTATATTCATACAAAATATCGTCAAAGCAGTAGTAGTGAAATATTTTGTGTATATTGCTTATATCCCATTGCTTTATGTTTGCGGTGTGAGGATACGGCAACCAAAATAAGCGTTTTGAAAAATGGTGTACAACTGTGTGCTTGTGCAAAAATTTCTGATCGTTGAATTTTTGCGGCAGAAGCTTTTTAGCTTGGGTCGAGCGTATGATCGCACTCTGATCTGCAAAGGGCAGCTTTTTTGACTTTATGAGCGTGCGTGCCTTTTCCAAAAGCCTCGTGCGACGTATTTTATTCATATTAAGCAGTAGCACACCGGCATTTATGTACCCGGGGCTGATCAGATATTTTCCGTAGTGGTCCCTTGCGGCGGCGTATTCGTGATCAGTAATGTCA
>CAYOGO010000286.1:0-2034 GCA_964403405.1 uncultured Lachnospiraceae bacterium
CATTGACCTCAACTGTCGCATTGCCACTGTATACCGTGCCGTCGCAATATCTCCACTGTCCTGCAGGTAAAATTACCTTGCGTGTGTGAGTGTCAGGCGTTACGACAGGTGCAACGAGCATATCGTCGCCGAGCATGAACTGATCCGTTACATTGCCGAAGCCTTGATTCGGAAATTCATATTCCATATATCTGAGAATTGGCTCATTTGTTGTTGATGCATGACGGGCAAGCGCTATTATCTTATCAGCATATTTTGCGTGAAGTCTTCCTGCCTCACTGCAAAGGAATGCATTATGCTTGTCAATAACTCTCCACGGTGCTGCTGAGTATTGCATCATGGGCATGAGTGCTGAAACCTGAGCATAACGTGTGAATATCTCGGGCTGGAGTGAGGGTGCACCCGGTATAAAGTCAGTCCATGAGCCGCCGCCTATCATATCGGGGCAGTTGTAGGGATAACCCATTATGCCCTGAACGAGGGAATTCGGAACAAGGCTTGCAACCGCTCTCCAGGTGTGTGCCTTGTCGTGCTGACGCTGTACGAGTGAAAGTCCGCCGCAGTTGTATGATGCTCTGTATTCGTTGTATTCGTATTTGAGACCTATCTCACACCAAAGCTTGCACTGATCGTGTGCGGATACGTTGCCATATGTGATGTCGTCATCACGGTAGAATTTTGCATCACCTGCATCAAGCTTAAAGCCGTCAAAGCCGAGGTGGATAAAGTGCTGTAAATATTCATCAAACCATTTTTGTGTTTCGGGGTTTGACAGGTCGAGAACGCCTGAATAACCGTTCCACCATTCACGTATTGCAGGTGTTGAATTACAATTCTTAACGAGCATGTTGTTCTCGGAGAGATATCTGAATTCGGCACTGTCGGGCGAAATGAACGGGCATACCCAGAGCATGACCTCAAAGCCCATACCATGCAATTCATCAAGCATACCCTTTACATCGGGGAATCGTTCTGTGTAAAACTCACGGCTGCCGTAATAACGCATCCAGCCGTCATCTATCATGAGTATACCGGCAGGAAGGTCATTGGCGAGTATGCCGTGCGCATAATTGAGTATTTTTTCCTGGCTCTGGTCATAAATAAGCTCTGCCCATGTGTTGTATTGGGGCTTAGTGAAGAAATTTTCCGGAGGAATCTTACCGTCTGCAGGAAAATGAGCCTTTGCGGCTGCCAAAAAAGCATTTTTGAGTGTTTCGTAGCCGTCGTATACCTTTATATCGTCATGTGCGTTTTTAAGAGTGATGACACCGTTTTCCGCAAATGTGTCAAATGGATAATCGCTCCATACATAACGTCCCTTGCTGGAAACTATGAATGATGCCTCTTGATTACCTGAGAATTCCGTGGTTTGAATAAATTTGCATTGAGATGCTTTGCATATTGGCAGGTTTTCGCTCATGAAGGTGCCGAGCCCATACCAATATTCATCTTCGAGAATGTTGATCTTGATTTCCATATATATCTCCTTTTCTGTTATACGCTTATTATAACAAAAAATCATATTTTTGGCAAGTATGTATAAAAATATTGTAAAAACTATTGTAAAAACTATTGAAAAAATCAATAACATATATTATAATTAACAAAAGCGACATACGCTTTGCTGAAAGGAGAGCTTTTATATGAAACAACAACAAGCTTTTACAGACAATACAAAGATGTTAAAGGGCGGATTGCATTGTCATACGACAAGGTCCGATGGCAGAGGAACCCCTGAAGATGTTATTCGTTTACATTATTCAAACGGATACGATTTTTTAGCGTTGACAGATCACAGATTTTATAATTATAAGAATTTTGCACCCGATGTGCCCATGACGATAATTCCCGGAATGGAGTTTGACAATACATTCACGTGGGATAGGGGCTTCAGATGCTTCCATATTGTTTGCGTAGGCCCTGCAAGGGAAAACGGTAACGGATATGAGCAGGATGAGAGAGTTTCGTCGGGTACTGCAAAGGATCAGGATGAGTTTCAACCGTATCTTGATAAAATACACTCAAAAAATAACC
>CAYOGO010000287.1:0-2028 GCA_964403405.1 uncultured Lachnospiraceae bacterium
GACTTCTGCTATGAACTATACAAAGGTAACGGGTTATGTTGTTCGTTACAACAACTCACAGCAGGAAAGAGGCCCGGTTGTTTACGTTGACCAGATGACAATCGACACAGGTGCACAGTGGAACGTTTCGGACATCCGTGATAACGAGGGTACAAAGATAGAAAGCACTGTTGAAGCAGACGCTACGGCTATCAACGTTACTTTCACAGAGGATATGGATCCCGAATCATTCACAACAAGCGGCGTAACCTTGAGCTACAAGGACGGTGAAGAAACTAAGTATGTGAACTTCTACGGTTTGTATAATGCAGATTCAAAGACTTATACTTTGAACTTACTCGAAGGCTTAAATCCGTCAACGGAATACACCTTGAATATGAGCGGTGTAACTTCGGGACTTGGTATGGGCGGCGCTTACAGCAAGACGTTCACAACAGGTTCGGGTTCATCGGCTACAGTGAACTTTACAGTTCCCGAAATCGCAACCGTTATGTCATCTTCAACAAACGGTTCGGTTACAACAGTTTCGATTTCAATGCCCGAGGGCAGAGAAGAATCCGTTAAGGGTTATTCGTTCGAAATCACATATAACAGTGATGTTGTTGCTTTGAACGGCGACTTTGCAATTAAGACTGTTCCGACAGCCGCAAATGTTGTTAAGTCAGCCGGCAAAATCACCGTAACGGGTACAAGAGATGGTCATACTATGGCAGGTAAGCTCTTTGAGATTGAGTTCTCACCGGTTGCTACGGGTACTGCAAACGTTGCTGTTACAGGTAGCGTAGATGTTTACAACGCATCTGCGGACAAGACTGCTCCCGCAAAGGTTAGCGGTTCAACTACATTCGCAACAACTTCATACCAGCCGACAGGCGGCGGTTCGGGCTCAGGTTCGGGCGGCAATAAGCCGTCGGGCGGAACAAGCGGTTCGACAGGCGGCGGAAACGCTAACAATGCCGCTGACCGTGTAAACGGCGCAACAACAGTTCCGAACCCCGGCATTGAGGGAAGCGACGGCTTCACAAGCAATGCGGGCAATGCGGACAACTTCTCGGATATAGCTAATGTTGAATGGGCTAAGGATGCTATCCTCCACCTTGCAAAGAAAGGCTATATCAACGGTTTCGATGACGGTACTTACAGACCGAACGAAGTTATCACGCGTGAACAGTTCGCTAAGATGATTGTTATGGTTCTCGGTTATGATTCATACACATATGATGAACCGACAACATTTACGGACGTTGCAGCTGATGCTTGGTACGAAAACTACGTAAGAATTGCTTCAAAATCGGGACTTATGAACGGTATTGATGACAATTTGTTCGGTGTGGGTATGCCTATCACAAGACAGGATATGTGTACAATAATCTATCGTGCAATAAAGACAGATAACATCAAGGTTACTGAGCTTTATTCCGATATTCAGTTTGAGGATACAGCAAGCGACTATGCTCAGGAAGCTATCAGACAGTTGTTCCGTTACGGTATGGTAAACGGTGTAGGTAACAACAGATTTGATCCGATGGGCGAGGTTACAAGAGCTATGGCAGCTAAGGTTCTCTATCAGCTGGATTTGTTGCTGTAATTAAAGTTTACACATAGAAAGGAATTTATAAGTATGAATAGATTATGGAAAAGAAGTCTGTCAATTCTTATGTCCGCAGCTATGCTTATCACATCTTTCGCCGCTTTTGCGGCGGAGGACGGTGCTGATACCGCCGCTAAGAGTGCGGTTTCGGCAAGCGTTGAAAGCTATTTGAAGGGCTTTGGAATTTTCAGTAATTCGGAAGTAATAGACAATTCGGAAATCACAAGAGTTCAGGCTGCCGATTACTTCGTTAAAGCTTCGGGCTTTAATTACGGCAGTATCACGGGTTCGGGCGCAAGCTTCGTTGACGTTAATGAGGGAAGCAGCACTTGGAAAGTTGCCGAGGGCGCATTAAGACTCGGTATCGTAACTGTAAACGATGAAAAAATGTTCTATCCGTCAAGAAGCGTGTCGGTTGCGGAAGCAGCGGCTATGGC
>CAYOGO010000288.1:0-1985 GCA_964403405.1 uncultured Lachnospiraceae bacterium
TTCCTACAAACTGGTTTGAACCTGTTAATGCGTTAAAAAGCGTTGTTTTACCGCAATTCGGGTTACCTGCAAGTGCAATTTTAATTTCCATTGTAACTATTGTCCTTTCGTTGGTTTTCTTAATTATTATTGTTAGCTTTAACTAACCTTTATTCACAAAAAATGGGATCTCTCCCAATTGCTGTTATTCTATTTCTATCATCTCGGCATCGGCTTTTCTTATAGAAAGCTCATATCCCCTGACAGTGATCTCTATCGGGTCACCCAAAGGAGCAACCTTACGGATACTGACCTCAACACCCTTTGTAATGCCCATGTCCATAATGCGACGCTTTACCGCACCCTCGCCGTGGAGCTTTACGACCTTTGCGGAATTGCCAACCTTAGCATCCTTCAACGTTTTCATGTTATTCCTCCAAAAAATTAATAATACTAAACAGCAAACAAATTACACGTATATTTTAGCAGCCATCTCACGGCTTACGGCAACCCTTGCTTCTTTTACATTTACTATGAGATTTCCCGATATTTGAGAGATCACGGTAACCGTGCCGCCCACAACAAAGCCCAGATCCTCCAGATGCTTTTTTACCTCGGGAGAGCCTCCTATTTTTCTTATTATACTTTCTTCACCGACATCGGCAAAAGTTAATGGCATCATAAAAACCTCCGCTTTCATAGACGTGACAAACGCTGTTTAGAGTTAGTCTCATCTAACTATGAATATTATATCACAGGCATTTGATATTGTCAAGGGGTTTTTTACATAAAAGTACTTGTTTTTTTGCAAATAATTTGTTATAATATAGAGCGTGAGAGATTGTGATCTTTCACAGAGGGGGAGATTTAATGACTAAAGATCTAACCGTCGGTAAAACTTCGACGGTGCTGTGGAAATTCTGCCTGCCACTGTTTGGCAGTGTAATTTTTCAACAGTTGTACAATCTTGCTGACAGCTTTGTTGCCGGCAAGTTTATAGGTGAGGACGCCCTTGCGGCAGTCGGTAACAGCTATGAGATAACTCTTATTTTTATAGCATTCGGTTTTGGTTGCAATATCGGTTGCTCCGTTGTAGTGTCAAGGCTACTGGGCAATAAGCAATATCGGGAGCTCAAAACAGCAATTTCGACCACATTAATATCTACCGGTGTGCTTTGCGCAGTATTGATATTTACCGGGTTACTGTTCGGAAGGTCGCTTTTACATCTTATAAAAACGCCTGAAAACGTATTTGAGGATTCGTGGCTATACCTCAAAATATACATATTGGGACTGATGTTTGTGTTCTACTACAATGTCGCAACGGGTATTTTCTCTGCACTCGGAGATTCGCAAACTCCGTTTATATTCCTGGCATGTTCATCTGTGGCAAATATCGCCATGGATATTTTATTTGTAACGGCTTTTGATATGGGCGTTGCAGGTGTTGCATGGGCAACATTTATCTGTCAGGGGATCAGCTGTGTTTTGGCAATAATAGTGGTATTCAAGAGAGTATTCAAAATAGAAAGCGGCGTAAAAGCGCCCATATTCTCTTTTCCAATGTTGCAGAACATATGCTCTGTTGCAATACCGAGCATATTCCAGCAGCTGTTCATATCCGTCGGTAATATAATAATACAGGGTTTTATAAATCCTTACGGATCCGGCGTTATGGCAGGTTATGCGGCAAGCGTCAAGCTGAATAACCTTGTTATATCATCATTTACCACATTAAGCAATGGTGTTTCAAACTTTGTAGCTCAAAATTTAGGTGCTAAAAAGTACGACAGAATAAAAGAGGGCTTTAATGCGGGTCTTAAATTGGTATGGCTGATATGCATTCCGATAATTTTGATATATATGCTCATTCCAAAGCAGCTTGTTTACATTTTCCTCGATTCTCCAAGTGAGGAAGCACTCAGCACGGGTGTTACATTTTTGAGGATACTTTCGCCGTTCTACTTTGTGATAGCGTTAAAGCTCATATCGGACGGTACATTAAG
>CAYOGO010000289.1:0-1985 GCA_964403405.1 uncultured Lachnospiraceae bacterium
GTGTTGGTATGGGACTTGTTGCAGGTCCGCACGCCGTTGCACAAATTAAAAGCATCAATACCGCAAGAAATACGGTCAAGCATTTTTTGAAACGTTTCATTTTTTGTCACCTCTCATATTTGTAGTTCGATTATAATTGTACTATAATATTGTTTCCAAATTGTTAACAAAACGCAAAAAAAAATAAAAAAAATCCCTTTTCTATAATCTGAAAAGGGATTTTTGTCATTATTTATTCAGTTCTTTTTCTATCGCCTCGGCAATTTCCACTCTGAGGATCTCAAGATCATTGCTGTCTTTGCTGTACTCAGTCAAGGATGTCGTTATTGTTGATATTTTTTCATTTACCCATTCCTCACCGAAAATCTCCTTTGCCATCGTCAACAGCTCATAATCCTCAATTCCGTCACATGCCATAACAAGCCTCATTGACGGACAGGGACCGTCCACGCCTATCTTATTGCCGTTATAAAGCACCATTCCGTCACCGTAAACATTTATGTTCAGACCCTTCACGTTGGCTATATCATCCCACGGATCATCAACACCCATCCAATAATTGGTGTCCCAATACAAGAAGCCTGTTATGCCGCGCTGTGCCTGCTGCCAGAAAAGCAGTCTGTGCTGTAATCCAAGCTGACTTACATGCAAGTTACAATACGGATTCTGCGGTCCGACGCAAACATACCACCAGAGTTCATCACCGTTTGCCTGCATTTCCTTGACCCTATCGGCCTCCTCATCGTCAATGATCGTCGATACAAGACACCAGAGGTCATAATAATCCGCCATACAATCAACTACATCCTTACCGTCAAAATACTCGCCCCATGTGTAGAACGGCACTACTGACTTAATGCCCGGGCAAAAACGCTCCGTACGCTGAGCAAACGGAATGACCCATTCTGTTAACTCCCACTCCGTTGTGGGCTCATCAGCCGCATAAAAATACGCCTTTTTGAACCATTCCTCATTTGTCGAAAGCTTATTATAGTATGCAGTCAAAATACTGTCATCTCCGCTGAGCGGCACTCTGAACGAGGTTACCCTCGGATCGCTCATGTATGCATCTGCTCTCTCGTCAAGTATGTCGTACGGGAGATCGTAAGGTGTCATATTATATTCAAGTAAAAAATCATAGTATTGCTTGTACAATGCATCAATATCAACATCAGCACCGTATATCTTTTTCAAACTTCCCTTATCGATGCCTGCCGCAGTAGTACATGACGGTGCATCAGAAAGCGTAAAATTCCATACATGTATCTTAACTGTAATGGTAAAATATGTCTCACCCGTCTTATTGTTTATGAGCTTTACCTTGCACTCATGATCGCCTGCATCAACATTCTTATCGGTCTTGAATCTGACCATTACGACCTCATTGACATTCTTTTTGAGCTGAAATGTTCTTGTTCTGAGGGGAATCAAAGCGTCAAGATACATTTTTCCGTTTGCAGTCGTTTTGTACTCAAGGAATGCCTCAGCCGTGATGTCATCACAGTCGCCCTCTATCACTATTGTCATATCCTCTTTATGATTACTCAGTGCGTTTATACCTATCTGGAAGGTCTCTGACTCATTCTTTGCCATGTTGATGTCATAAACAGAATTTCTTTCGATAACGGTATAATTATCATTATCGATCTTATCAATACCGTTAAATGTCCATGCAGCGATATTCTTCACAAATGCAGCGTCGCAGCCGCTGTAAAGGAGGTCATCCAATTTCTTCATGCCCTCTGCCGTTTGCATTTCCTCATTCAGGTAATTTTGGGCAAAATAATTAACACCCTCGATTATCGCATCATAGCTTCCGCCTGTGATCACTATTTTTGAGCCTGACTTTTTTATTATAAAATCAAAATAATTAGGTGCATCCTCGGCAGCTGCCTGAGACTCCGCACGGTTCGTTTTTCCAATGAGTATCTCATACTTATTCTCCGTAAGACCGCCGTCCTCATCAATAATATCATCACGAACAG
>CAYOGO010000290.1:0-1983 GCA_964403405.1 uncultured Lachnospiraceae bacterium
CCCTTATTGCTTGCTTCAATTATGCAGCTGTCCTCCGGTATTGAACCGAGCAGCTTTATGCCGAGGAGCTCTCTTGTGTCCTCTATGTCAAGCATATCATTCTTTCTTATCATTTCGGGACGCGCACGATTTACGATAAGCGTCGGATCCTCAATACCCTCAGCATAGAGCAAGCCTATTATCCTGTCTGCGTCTCTTATTGATGAGACTTCAGGTATTGCAACAACTATTGCCTTCTCCGCACCTGCAACCGCATTTTTGAAGCCCTGCTCAATGCCTGCCGGACAGTCGATTATTACAAAATCGTACTTTTCCTTGAGCTCCTTGCACAGCTCCTTCATTTGTTCGGGCGTTACCGCATTTTTATCCTTAGTCTGAGCAGCAGGCATTATGTAAAGCTCCTCAAAACGCTTATCCTTTATCAATGCCTGATTAAGTCTGCACTTTTTCTCCACAAAATCAACAAGGTCATAAACAATTCTGTTTTCAAGACCCATTACAATATCAAGATTTCTCAATCCGATATCACCGTCAACAAGAACTACGCTCTTGCCGAGCTTTGCCAATGCCGTGCCGATATTGGCAGTCGTGGTCGTTTTTCCTACTCCACCCTTACCGGATGTTACTACTATTACCTCACCCATTTTTATTTCCTCCAAAATATAGTTAAATTTATCTGTCCACTGCCGACTCAACGCTTATAAAATCACCGGAAATGCGTGCAATTTCAGGTCGTACCGCTATCTTTGGCTTTGAATCCGGTGATTTTGCGATAATATGCGCTATTCTTATCTGTAACGGTACCATGCAAAGTGCGTACACATACGCATTTTGATTGCCGTCACAACCTGCATGAGCAGTTCCCCTCAACGTGCCAAGAACAAAAATACTTCCGCTTGCTTTTATCTGTGCTCCAGCATTTACATCGCCGACTATAACGATATTACCGTCATATTCAACAACATCGCCGCTTCTCACCGTTCCCTCAACATATCTTGTGGGAATATCCACTTCCTTATGACTTGCTCTTGATGGTGTTTCAGGCTCACTGCGTCTTCTCCTGCGGCGTGGCTCTTCCTTACGCACAAAGGGATGGCTTCTAAAATCATCCATTGTCATGTAATCCACCTTTATACAGTCGATATGCTTTTTTGTGATCGATGCAAGCTCTTCCTTTTGTTCATCCGTAAAATAATTACCCACTATCTTTACGGTATCCGGCTTTGAATCCTTGAAAAAATCAGCCTTTGACTGCAAAAAATCAGAGTACATCTTATACAGCGCTTCACTTTCGAGTCTGCTGTCAAGATATATATCCACTCCGTCCTTTGTGCCCTTGAGCTTTATATCACTGTTTTCCACTTATGTGACCTACCCTTTCTGCTCTGTATCTGAAATCAAATAAACCCAATGCCGAGTTTACTCAATGTATTTGCAACCTTATATGTAGGCAAACCTACAACATTAAAATAACAGCCGTCAATTTTTTCTATAAATACGGCCGCACGCCCCTGTATCGCATATGCACCTGCCTTATCAAGCACATATTCCGACTCCACATACCGTCTTGCTTCTTCTCTTGAAAAATTCCGCATACGAACAATAGTCTCGTCACAGTCACAAATGTCACTTCCGTCAGGCAATATCACGGCATAACCCGACACCACCCTGTGGTCCCTCCCCGACAGCATCATAAGCATATCGGCCGCTTGAGTATTATCCTTCGGCTTTCCAAGCACAGCATCATCCACAATTACGGATGTATCAACACCGAGCACCAATGTATCGGCTTTATTCTCCAGCATTTCGTGTGCTCTGCGTGCCTTTTCACGTGCGAGCAAAACAGTCTGCTCCTGCGGAGAGATATCTCTCCGCAAAAGCTCGTTTTCAATAAATTTTCGTTCATCAAACATCGGCACAAGCACTTCAAACTCAATACCGAGATTTGAGAGTATCTCCCTCCGCCTCGGCGATGCCGAAGCA
>CAYOGO010000291.1:0-1974 GCA_964403405.1 uncultured Lachnospiraceae bacterium
ATTATATTCTATCATATTTTTTATATGATGTCAACCTGAAATTACAAAAAAGTTCACAGAAAATTACATTTTTTGTGAACTTTTTTAGTCAGATATTATTTATTGCAACAAAGCGTTCTTATATTTCTTTCGCATTCTGTAAAAAGCCCATATGTACAGCACATTGACAACAATAACAGCTATGCAAGGAACATCGCACTGTTGTACGCACCTTCCTGAAGCATTTGATTGCTGAATAAATGCATAACAAAATGTGTTGCTATCAACAGCACGGTGTGGACCATCATCGATTTTTGATTCAACTTTACTTCGGCAGCATTTGCTATATCCTTCAAGCCGAGGGCAAAGAAATACAGCATAACGCTCATTCCTACGAAAATAATGATCTGGAATGCGATCTCATCATCACCCAAGAGCCCCAAAGAAACGCATGTCCAACGCACAAGATCTATCAACGCAAGCACACCTGCAGCCCACTGTGCCCATGTGAAATACTTTGTTTTGCCACGCATTGAATTCAAACCCGTAAGAATGAGTATATAACCGACAAAGCTCGGCAGAATACTTACGACCATATTGTAAATGCCCAATTCAAGATCAAAATCAAACCATTCCGTGACCTTTATCGGCAGATCAAAGAAAATAAAAAACAAACCTATAAAAATGTTCAGCATTAAAATTTACCTCCGAAGTGAAGCATAAAATGCTCACAAAAACAGTATAATTTTGCCGTGGTGAGCACGACAAATAAAAAATCGCTTATATTATAACATACCGAACAATAAAATTCAACGTCTTATGCAAAAATTTAACATTTTTTAACAATTATCCTGTTATTCCACAATTTTACAGCCGGGCACATGTTTTTTTACTGCATTCGGCGAAATAATAATATACGAGCAAAGCTCAAAAAAAATAAAAGGAGATAAATTATGAAGATAATTAAGATAGTTTTACCGTCACTCGCAATACTCGGCTGCCTTGCTTTTTCGGCATGTGATATGACGGGCACAGTAAAGCCTACAAATACACCGTTTTACAACGAAACCAAGCCTTCACCTGCTCCGTCAACTGCAATGCCATCAGCCTCACCCGACCTCTTGCCCAATAATTCACCAGGTAATGAGCCTCCGGAGCTGATACCAAACCCGACACAAAACGGCAACTGAAACAAAAAACCGTAAATATTATTTACGGTTTTACATACTCAATCGTTATCGTCTTTTATTCTCTCTAGCTCTGATTTTATACATTTCACTGTATTACTGCAATGCTCATTGACCTCATCAAAGCATATATACGGCACATAATATGACTCAAGGGTATTGTGTAACCAATAGGCGTTCTTCAGCGATGCCTCTGCAGTAAGCAAGAGCTCCCTATACATTTCGTTATTATTACTGATTTTGTCCGCATTTTCACGTATTTTTGCACGATTTACAAATTCGATGAGGTTGAATATTTCAGTTGCGATTGTCTCGTCATTATTGTACCTATTCAATACAGTAAAGCCCTGCTTCAGCTCGGGAATAACAATGTGCTCTATTCTCGTTTCGGGCTTCATGGGACAATAATAAAGCTCACTTGAATAACCGTTTACATATGCCTGTCTTGCTATCATATTCATTATATCATCTGCACATATGAGGGAACCGTTGTCATCCCCCACAGAGAACGCATACACCCTCTCACAATCGTAAAGCACCGTATCACTGTAATTAACAAATCCTGCGGGTGTCAGAGCACTTGCAAAAAGCTTTCGGATCCGTTTTGATGTACCCTGTGACTTGTGATCAAATACCTTACGACAAATATCTGTTGCAAGCTTGACGGGAGCATCCGTGTCGGTTGCATTTTTGTATATTTCATCATTATCTGCTGATATTGATTCAGCCGCCGCAAGGTACTTATACGCACGTGAATACTCATAGCTTATATTTTGCTGCGTGGATATAGCAAAATATAAGCTATGAG
>CAYOGO010000292.1:0-1968 GCA_964403405.1 uncultured Lachnospiraceae bacterium
AAAATGTGAACATAAATACTGCAATTAATACGAGAAAATGCTTTTTTAACATAAAAAACTCCGTTTCTTCATTGATAATATTTGCAGTATTGACAAAAAATGTAAAAAATATACCGAGGTATCAATGCCTCGGTATTATTTTCAATTATCTGACTTATACTTTGAGAACGGTTCAACAAGCGTGCAGTGGTTGAGGAGCTTAAGCGTGTCGACTTCTATCTGATTGTCCTTCATTGAGTTTTCTATGTCGTTCACACCGATCCTCAGGTGAATATCCTTTAATTCAGGCTCATTGTATTTCATGTCCTCAAAGCTTCCGTATATGATGTTGGCGATCGATTGTGCATTTGCAATATCCTTGTTGAATAGGAGCACTGCAATGCAGTCCTCCTCGTACCGCGCAACAAAATCGTTGCTTTTTACGTGCTCGGCGATCATATCATGAATGCGCTTTACCAGAATGTGTTCTGTTGAATAGCTGTACTGCTGTCTGTACTGATACAGGTTTTCGATGTACACCATCATAAGTCCCATATTAAAGCTCGGCTCATGAGCACGCATAATGCCGTTTTTGAGCATTTCCTCAAAAAAGTATCTGTTGGGTATTTGCGTAACAAAATCAGTACGGAGCATGGTGTCGTTCTTTTTGGGATCACCCGAAAGTGACATATCGCTGTATTTTTGCAATTCTGTTATTACCGCATTTTTTAATTGGAGTTTTTCCGACAGCTCACGGCGTGATCTGTCCAGTTTCATTGCGTCATTTTTTACAAAGCAGACTATGCATGACGGCAGTATTATCATTATGAGTGACATTGCAAGGCTGTGCAGCTCGGCATTACCCGTCTGAAATGATGTCAACATCGTGTATACCATTATTATACAATAGGACAAAAGCACAAAGTATATCTTGAAAAGCAATGCACATCTGAGTAACGCAAGGGCACCCAGGGGGAGTATTGCATCGGGTGTAACAAACATACACACAAGAATGACAAAAAGCATATCGACTGCCTCAAATATGTAATTAAACGGTGTGTATGATGGCTGGCGAAGCATAAAAGGCTTAAGTATGAGGAATACTATATACAACAGACATACATAAAAGCCGACTGTGTTGAATACATTCCCTTCAATGTAGATAATAATATACGAAATAACGGCAAGAATATTAAGCAATCTTACCCCGAATTCTCTTTTTAACATAAACAGATCCTTAAAAAACAATAACTCACCGTGTCCGACGGTGCACTTATATTATACATCATTATTTTCAAAATTTCAATACATGAATGTGAATTGACAGTACTAAATTACTGTTTTTTTAATGCTGTATTCAAATAGTTTTCATATTTTTGTTGTATAATATTTCCCATAAAAATTTATTATGTGTAGGAGAGAACATGTTAGTACTTAAAAAAATAGTAAAGGAATATGCTGCAGGCGATAGTGTCGTAAAGGCACTTAAGGGAATTGATATAGAATTCCGCAAAAATGAATTTGTATCGATCCTCGGCCCGTCAGGTTGCGGCAAGACCACGTTGCTTAACATCATAGGCGGTCTTGACAGGTATACAAGTGGTGATCTGTATATAAACGGCAGATCCACTAAGGAATTTAACGATTCCGATTGGGACTCATACAGAAACCATTCAATAGGCTTTGTATTTCAGAATTATAATCTGATACCACATCAGAGCGTACTGTCCAATGTTGAGTTGGCGTTGACTTTGTCCGGTGTATCAAAATCGGAACGCAAAAAGAAAGCGGTCGCAGCACTTGAAAAGGTAGGTCTCGGCGATCAGATAAACAAAAAGCCAAATCAGATGTCAGGCGGTCAGATGCAAAGGGTTGCCATTGCAAGAGCATTGGTAAACGATCCCGAAATTCTGCTTGCCGATGAACCGACAGGCGCATTGGATTCCGAAACAAGCGTGCAGATAATGGATATTCTTAAAGAAATTGCAA
>CAYOGO010000293.1:0-1966 GCA_964403405.1 uncultured Lachnospiraceae bacterium
ACTGCAAACGGTATCACGGCTATTCAGATGGATATGAAGATAGACGGTATCAACAGAGGCGTATTTGAGACAGCACTTGCACAGGCAAGACAGGGCAGACTTTTCATCCTCGGCAAGATGCTTGAGGTGATAGAGTCACCGAGAAAGGAGCTCTCCAAGTACGCACCTAAGATAATCCGCATGAATATCAATCCTGATAAGATAAGAGATGTTATAGGACCCGGAGGTAAGGTTATCAACCAGATCATTGATGCAACAGGCGTTAAGATCGACATTGAGGATGACGGCAAGGTATTTATTTATGCTCAGGATCAGGAGTCAGGCGTAAAGGCACTTAAGATGGTCGAGGATATTGTTGCTGAGGTTGAGGTAGGCAAGGTCTATACGGGTACAGTAACAAGAATTGAAAGCTACGGTGCATTTATTGATGTTCTTCCCGGAAAATCAGGCATGTGCCATATCTCAAAGATATCCTATGACAGAATAGACAAGGTTGAGGATGTGCTTAAGATAGGCGATGTTGTAAACGTTAAGGTCATCAACATTGACGAAAAGGGCAGAGTTGATCTCTCAATAAAGGATACACTTCCCGAAAGACCGGAAAAGAAGCACGATGGTGCAAGACACTCCGAGGGTAGAGAGAGAAGACGTGAAAAAAAGGAATCTTCAAAGGAAGATAAGGCAGAGTAATTGATCAAAACGGAGCTGAGGGTCAGCTCCGTTTTTTTTATCAACCACTTATCATTTCACCGACTGTTATAAACTCTCTGCCGCTTTGCTTGACAAAGGATATTATTTCTGGGAGTGCGGTCACAGTGTCCGCCGTCGGATGAGAAAGAATTATTGCCCCGTTGTGGCAATTCTTTTTGATGCGGCTGAGTATTGCACTCACACCGTCACCACGCCAATCGATAGTATCAACGCTCCACATTATCGTTTTGCATCCAAGGTCGGATGAGGCTCTGAGGGTAGTATCACTGAATTCACCATACGGAGGAGCAAATAATATCGGAGCAGTCCCACACACTGAATAGATAATGTCGGCAGCTTTTTTTATTGCACTTACGGACTGAACATAGCTCAACTTTTCAAAATGCTCGTGATCGTAGCTGTGAGAGCCTATCTCGTGTCCCTCAAAAGCGATACGTTTTAGCATTTCTTTGTTTGCTTCAGCCCATTTGCCGCCTATAAAAAATGTAGCCTTTACGTTTTCTGCGGACAGTATATTAAGGATCTTATCCAAATGCTCCTCACCCCATACAACATTGACAGTCAACGAAACGGCTTTTTTGTCGGCTGAGCCCTTGTATATTGGATTTCCCTTTATGTTATTTAATACATCTGCTGTTTTTTCACTGCCAACAAGTAACCATGCGGTAACGAGCAGTAAAATGATAAATGCATTAAGTATGATATTCTTTTTTATACCCTTCATTGTGTTCCTCCGAATGATGTAACTATAATAATAGTATTGAGGAGCAAAGAAAAGTATGCAGAATTAATTTTTACAAAAGCAAAGCACAGGACGAGATCGTCACTGTGCTTTATTGTATTTCCGTAGCTTTACACAACAAAATCTCCGTTTTCGGAGCTCAAAACCTTAAATATCTTGACCTCCTTGTGTGAAGCAGCATCAAAATAGAGTATATAAGAGTCACCGTTAATTATACAGCGTATTTCCGTGCATAGCTGCTCATTGCCGCCATCGGTTGGAATCAAGGCAGGCCCGCTGCTTGTAATCTCACAGCCATTCGGAAGCTTTAAAGACGAAATATCTGTTTTTTCGAATGAAATATTGCGGTCCCTGTGGTTTGCATAGTATGAGAGTCCCTCAAAGCCTTCGACCTTACCGTTTTCGAGATTGACGCGTATTTTTACCATGTCCGGATATATCAAAATACCGCTTGAGGTGTACACATAGTTTATTGTTGCGATATTCTCCGTTATCTCACAGTATTGCGGCTCC
>CAYOGO010000294.1:0-1959 GCA_964403405.1 uncultured Lachnospiraceae bacterium
CTCCTTTTATATGATCGGAATGCTCATGAGTAATAAATATTCCCTTTATGCTGTCAGGTCGTACACCTACATTTAACAATGCGGTTTCCGTCGCCCTTGCGGATACACCGCAATCTATAAGAATTTTACTTTTACCTCCCGCTATAAGCGTTGTGTTACCACTGCTTCCGCTGAACAGCGAGCATACCCTTAATGGCATATATAAATATCCTTTTCTATTCCTCAATAATCATAATCATTTGTCACATCGCCGTTTCCGTCAACGGGAATGGCATCTCCGCAATATGTTGACTTCGGCTTGAAAATACATTTTGCAAAGTCCTTTGCTCTTGCAAGCACTTCTCTCGCATCACGCAATATCTGTCCGTTGTATGTTCTTTGATCCGCAGCAACGCCGTACGCTTCCACGCCTAAGCTCTGTGCAATATATAAAGCCCTGTACAAATGGTACCCCTGTGTGACAATTATCACCTTGTCAGCACAAAAAACCTCTTTTGCTCTGTATACGGAATCGTACGTCGAAAAGCCTGCATGATCCATAAATACATCCTGTGAAGGCACACCCCCGTCAACAGCATATTTTTTCATGACCTTTACTTCGTTGTAATTCGTTCTTCCGTGATCACCGCTCATTATTATCTTCGGTACAGCTCCTTTTTCGTAAAGCTCCATACCCATTTTCAATCTGTCCTCAAGCATATGGCTAGGTCTGCCGTCACTCCAAACACCGCAACCCAGCACAATAACGCAATCAATATCATCAAGCAACATTACCTGATCCGATGTTATTATATTGCTTTTGACAGTACCTTTAACATATGCGTCCACACCGAAAAGAGCTGCAACTCCGATCACACATGCCAGAACGCATACGATAAATACTCTTTTTATGTATCTTGTTATGTTTTTTGTTTTTGTTGTGTTCATTTAATTTGCTCCCCTGTCAATCATTTCTCGAGCATTTTTCGGCGTCTATCGCCAGCACGAGCATGAGCACATAGAGAGAGTCCTCGGGATTTTCCACGTCTATTGCATATGTATCCGTCCAATTAAACAATTCCTTGGAAACAGCTGCAACATGCATGCCATTTGAGTCGATTATATTATAATCCCACTCAAACACGCTACCTTCAACACTCCATCCTTTACAATCAATATTAAATCTCGGGTGGAAAAATGAAAATTCCTTGCAGATACTGCCGACGTAATCATCACCGATATATATCTCAAATTTCGGTAACCATGTGAAAACTCTCTCCTTGAGGGTTCCCAAATAATTACCTATTGCATCCGATATTTTCAGGCAATGTCCCCACGAAAGCTGTCCCTCGACAGTGTAGACGACATTGCCGTCCTCATCGTAAATATCGTAGCTGTCAAACCACGAAAAAAATCTCTGTTTGAATAAAAGCTTCATTCTGTCTCACTTAACAATAAGGTTCAAGATCTTATTCTTTACATAGATCACCTTAACTATCGTTTTACCCTCTATTTTGTCCGCTATCTCTTTCTTTGCAGTTTCCAAAACAGTGTTCTCATCGGAATCCATCGGGACAACTACCTTGCC
The DNA here is from genome assembly GCA_964403405.1 of uncultured Lachnospiraceae bacterium. GTDB lineage: Bacteria > Bacillota > Clostridia > HGM11327 > HGM11327 > SIG351. Next base: position 1,568 of record CAYOGO010000294.1, read on the forward strand.
TTTCATTTTGCCAAGTACCTGTACGGGAATCTCGACCGTTGCATCAACAAGCTTTGCCTCATCATACTCAGGCCACTTTGCAAGGCTCGCATAGCCCTCTCCGCCGATTGAAGACCATATTTCTTCGGCAATATGTGGTGCGATAGGACAAAGCAATCTTACAAATACGCTGAGCTCGCCCTTTGTGATGCTGCCCTTTGCATATATATCATTCAAAAGACCCATCAGTGCAGCTATTGCCGTATTGAACTTCATACTCTCAATGTCTTCACTTACTTTCTTTATCGTCTTGTGGAAGGATGATGCCATGTCGTCTCTAATTTCATCGGAATCAACCAAAATGTCAAGGAGGTTGTATACTCTCTCAAGGAATCTCTTGCAGCCCTTAACGC
>CAYOGO010000295.1:0-1940 GCA_964403405.1 uncultured Lachnospiraceae bacterium
ATACGCACCTGTTTACGGCAACGACAAGCAGGATGCACTTTTTATGAAGCCCATCACACAGCGCTTTTTACGCCCGGAGGCAATTCCCACAAAAAACAGAGTCAGGATGCGTCATAACAAAAAATAAGGAGCTTTTACTTTGGAAAAAACAATAAAAATACAGCCCAAGGAATTATTCTACATGCTGCTTGTGACCATTCCGCCGCTGCTCATGCTTTTTATCCCCAATTATGCAAACATATACCTCGGTATTGATGCATGGTGGATATTTGCATTTATTTCGATCATCGATATTATTTTTGCATTCATAATAGTGAGGATCGGTTACCTTTGTCCGAATAAAACGGTAATAGGGATGTACAGGTATGCCTTTGGAGAATTGCTCGGCAATCTGTTCGGCGCATTGTTCGTTACCATGTATATATTCAAATCATTCATGTATTTCAGGCAGACACTGGAATATGTATACATGAGCACTTACAACCTTGAGCCAACGTATTATTACATCATCCCCATGGTTCTGCTCGTTGTGATCGCACAGCTTTACGACTCAAAAACGATATTAAGGCTGAGCAATTTGGTCTTTTGGCTCATGATGGCAACTTACATGATATTGATGATATCCGCATTGCGTAATTTTAATGTGATCAATCTCATGCCGATACTTGTTGATGGTGTTGAGCCTGTGTTTACCGCATTGCCTCATTTTTTCACATGGACGGGGAATGCGGTAGTGTTGCTGATGTATTTTAATAAGGCTTCAATGGAAAAAGGACTTACAAGGTATGTTATGCTGGGATGCGGAGCCGCCTATGCGATTGTTCTGGTGCTCAACGTATTATTTATAGGTGTATTCGGCATTATTTCGGGATTTTTCACGACAAGCGTGTTTGAACTTTCCATATTTTTTAACGGCAAGATATATTTCAATAATTTTGATTCAATAATAAAGCTTGTGTGGATATTCGGTACATTTATAAGGGACAGCATTTTTATAACATGTGCGGCTGAATCAACAGCTGAACTGCTCAATATAAAAAATTCAAAATGGATAAAGCTCATGCTTCCGCTTGCAATTTCCGTACTGTCCATCCTCATAATGAAAAACGAGGAAATGTATTTTATTGTTGCCATGGGCATTTTTTCCGTGCTGTGTGCATCAATACAGTACGGCTCGGTGCTTGTGCTGTGGATAGGTCTTGCTGTAAAAAACAAATCAAGAAAATACAGCATAAAAGGGCCGTTACGGGGCAGAATTGCCGAGATCAAGGAGGAAACTGAATGAAGCAACGCAGATTTGGTTACGGCTCATATATAGTTGTTGGTTTGCTGATACTGCTCATACTGGGATATGACACCTTTCAGCCGAGAAGTATAGAGACTGTTGCAGTTATAAGCGGTCTGGGGCTTGAAAAAAGCGAAAATGATGATATTAGACTGTCGGTACAGCTCATGAAGTCAAACAACAGCGGAGGCGGCGAGGGAAATACCGCCTCAAGCGTCGTCATGAGTGCAGAGGGAAAAACCGTACCGCAGGCATGCGAAAGGCTTGTGTCAAAAACAGGCAGTGTGTTGTTTTGGTCACATTGTGCGGTGATAATTATAAACAGAGCTCTTGCGGAAGATACGGATATGGTGCCGCACCTCGACATGTTTTTCAGATCGTCCAATTTCAGAAACACATCGGCAGTGATAGTGAGTGATTCCTCACCCATAGATGTGTTAAAGTCGGACACTATTTCCGAGACTGTATCAGCATTCGGCATAAGGAAGCTGATGGATGACCAGGAGTATGAGTCAAACTGTGTTTATACCACACTCAAGCGTTTTGTAAAGGATTACTACTCAATAGGTAAGAGCTCAGTTGTAACAGGCGTTAAATTGACGGAGCTTGAAAACACAAGCGCTGGTGACGAAAAAAATGATCCATCCACAACGAG
>CAYOGO010000296.1:0-1929 GCA_964403405.1 uncultured Lachnospiraceae bacterium
CTTCAATACCGCAAACTCTCGTCTCCTCAGATTTATATTAGTTGAGATCGTGTTGAATACATTAGCCGCCGCTATCAAGGATATCAGCGCAATAAATCCGTATGAAAATACTCGCACGATCATAACAAGGTCTCGCATTGCCTGTACCTGCTCCGCATAGTTATAAATACCGTATTCAAGGTTCATGCTTTTAAGTATTTCTTCCGTTTTATCACCCGAAACAGCATAATTTGACGAGCACACATACATACTGTACCCATTGTGACGTTTCTCCTCTGGAATAAGTGTTTTCATTGCAGAATTTGGGTACAACAGCGTCAGCTCCATGCCGTTCCCACAGAAAAACGGGGTTTCATAGATCACTGTGCCTACTTTATGAGTAATAGTCTGTGTAAAGTCGTTATTTGAATATGTCACTTGCATTTCACATGCTTTATTTTTCAGTACATTATACTCATAATACTTCCGATCTTCATAACTGAAATACGGCTGTCCGTCTATTGCTACCGCAAGCGGCTTATCACTGCTCATGTACAAGCTCTCATCAATGCCGTTTTCTCTCAAAAAATTGCGGTATTCATAATCATCTATAAAGCATATATACGTACCAAGATAGTTATAAACCTCGCTTTTTTCTTCGTAATGAGCTACATTTGTCAGCCATTCTTGTGTCAGATCGGACATTGCAATGGACATCTGCGTTATATACTCAACCGAATATGCCGCTTTTGTTACCGTTTTCTCATCTCTCACTTCGCTTATTATTCTGTCTGTCATGCTTTTATCGCACTCAAATGAAGCCATTATGTCAAAGCCATATGTGTTCTTTGCTCCGCTTACGGACCACATAAAATACTGCGAAAAGGCTGCCGCCGATATAAACAAAACAATGCTCATAAAAAGACTCATAACAGTCGTTCTGTACTTTTTTCTGCTTCTCTTAAAATATTTTTTAGCAAGAGTTCCCGGCAAACCGAATAATTTATACGTCAAACGTGATGTCTTGACATTTCTGCCATTCACCTGTATATCACGGTTTTGTCGGATAGCCTCTACCGCACATATTTTTGTAGCACGCCTTGAAGGTATCCATGCCGATATAAGCACAGTTACAAGTGCGATCACTGCCGCAACGCCTATTGACGCATACGACACACTGACCTGCATCGGAATGCTTGTATTTCCTCCAAATGAAGAAAATTTATCTCCCAACAAGCTTAAAGTAGCTCCTATTCCGCCTATTCCCGCAATAACACCCAACGGTATACCTATGATGCTTACTGTCAACGCCTCAAAAAACACCATTTTTGACAGTTGCTTTCTCGTTGCGCCTACTGACGACAGCAACCCGAACTGCTTTGTCCTTTCGGACACAGATATTGAAAAGGCATTGTATATCAAAGATATTGAGCCCACCATTATAATGCATATGAGTATCGTAGCAAAGCCGTACATTAAATGGTTAAATACATCATTTTCAGATACCCCCATAAATGTCAGCACATCCGAATTTATTCTTCCGTGTTCGCCGTCGATCTCTATATTGCTTTCATCCATAAACGCATAAATATCTTTCGCATTGTTCATTGTGAAATATACATCAAAGCCTGCATTTTTATCTGCATTCTCACCCGAAAACGTTATTGCGGTGTAACCCGGTGCATATACGAATTCAAAGCCCGGTCGCTCATAAAAGCCAACGACCGTGTACGTGCGTGAATACAGCATCTCAAAGCTTTCTTTTTCACCCTCGGTACCGTCCTCACTGAGAAACGCATAGTAATAATCATGCTGTCCAAGCTCAACACCGTTAAAAGTACGTCTACCTATGTCATATGTCACAATATCGCCTATCTTTACCGTTTCGGTACTGTCATTTATATAATGCAAGGGCAATATTATCTCGCTGTCATTCTCAGGATAATTACC
>CAYOGO010000297.1:0-1925 GCA_964403405.1 uncultured Lachnospiraceae bacterium
AACGACATCTCACCCTTCTTTGCAAGCTCCTCAACGCGCTTTGAGGAAGGACCTTCCTTTTTTACAACATCAAAAATAACGTCCTCGACAATACCTCCAATACCTTCTGTTATTCCGCCATTATCCGTGCTTACCTGCTCGTTATTGCCGATTTCCGTGCCAACCTACTCATTGTCATTGTTACCTGTATTTGCTTCTTCTCCCTCATTTGCACATCCTGTAAACACAACGGCAAAGCACATGATGCAAGCCAATGACAACGCTAATACTTTTTTACTCATTTTAATCTCCTTTCTCACCCATTAGAGTAGTTGTACTCATAAATATTTGCTATTAAAAGCTGCCGGCTGTGTTCACACAATACGCATTGCTCGACGATGTCATCACGATGTCCATATCTTCCGAAAATGCAATTTGAGTCTTCAGTCTGCATTGCCGTAGTTCGTGTTAAATTCAACATTTATACCTGCATACTGCAACATTACTCTCCTGAGCCTCAGCAATACATCATCTATTCTTGACGAAACATTGTTTGCTCCGTATCGGGAAGCATAGGCATCATCATAGTCAGCATCAATTATCAGTGTATAATTTGTCATTTTATGCAAATACCACGACTCTTGCGGAATACTGTCCTGTAATTTGCCGTATATTCCCAATGTTGTGCCGTTAACAGGCAATTCTCCGTCCGAATCGCTGTTGTTCAACGGTGCGGATAAATAACCGTCCTCGTTGCATCTGGGATGGAATGAATACCTGCCTTGTTCCTCATCCAATATTGACCACTGTTGCCCGGTCGTACCGGAGTATGTTGTCACTGTTACAGATGCCCCTTACGACGCACTGTTATTGACTACCGTAAGATAATATCCGCTATAATTCGATCTTATCTTATAATATCCGTTACCTATGGGAGGTGCAGTCCACGTTTGTGACCTTGTTTTTACAAGAGAATGGGTCTGTACCGCTTTAGCGTTGGTAGATTCGGCTACATCAATAAAAGAGCCATTAACGTATGCATTTCTGAAATAATAAACACCGTTAAACTCCACAGTATCAGTTGCCATTGCGTTACAAGGAAAACTGAGCACAGTTGCAAATACCATTGCAAACGTAAGAATCGCCATTAGAATTTTTTCACTAAAAATTCCTCCTTTTGAAGTCTAAATTCTGTTTTTCAATTCAATTCTCTATAATTTCATCCTTTAACGCCCTGCAACATCAGATTGCAAGGCAGCACCTAAATTGAGGGAATCCTCATATTAAAACACCTCCCGGACATGGTATTAAAAACGCACAGCGGTGCCTTGTACAGCTCAGCCATGCGTCATTTACCTTTGATCAAAGCACTGTCAATTATCATTGCTGAGTGTAACTGGCTCTTTCTTCTTTATTGAATGAACGTAATATGAGATGCATACCATACTCGTTCATGCATATGACACCACAGTCCTTAGAAAATGTCAAGTGGTAAAATCTTGTTTTTTCTAAAAATTTTATCTTTTTTTGAGGCAAAAATACATCTTGACAAAAATTGTAAACAAATGTATAATATAAGAGAATTTGACGTGTTTTTTACGTCAAAAACAAATAATCATTACATAAGGAGATTCCAATGAAAAAGTTTTTTTCAGAATTTAAGACCTTTATTACCAGAGGAAACATCCTCGACATGGCAGTCGGCGTTATTGTTGGCGGTGCATTTACGGCAATCGTCAACGGATTGAGCAATAACATTTTGAAGCCTATCATAAATTGGCTTTTGGCTTTAATTTTCGGTGCAAGCTCACTCAGTGAGGTCTACACGGTGCTTAAGGCAGTTTACGGTGAAGACGGTATGCTTGATCTCACTCAATCAATCTACATCGATTGGGGTGCTTTTATCAATGCAATAATCAACTTCCTTTTGATCGCGCTTGTTCTTT
>CAYOGO010000298.1:0-1915 GCA_964403405.1 uncultured Lachnospiraceae bacterium
GCATTCCATATTTTGTTTGCAAAATCTCTGTAAGCTCTTACCTTGCTGTCGTAATAACGCATATCGTTACCCGGCGTTGTACCGGCAACAAGGGAGAACCTCAATGCGTCCGCACCGAAATTATTTATAACTTCTATCGGATCAACACCGTTACCGAGAGATTTGCTCATCTTTCTGCCTTGGTCATCACGCACAAGACCGTGAATGAGCACATTTTTGAACGGAACGGTTCCCATGTTTTCTATGGATGAGAATATCATTCTTGCAACCCAGAAGAAAATTATATCATAGCCCGTAACAAGAGTTGTCGTCGGGAAGAAATAGTCAAGATCCTCCGTCTTATCGGGCCAGCCGAGTGTTGAGAACGGCCAAAGCGCAGAGCTGAACCATGTATCAAGAACATCCTCGTCCTGTCTGAGGTGCTTGCAACCGCACTTGGGACATACTGTCGGAGCTTCCTCACTTACAATGACCTCACCGCATTCATCGCAGTAATAAGCAGGTATTCTGTGACCCCACCAGAGCTGACGAGAAATGCACCAGTCACGTATGTTTTCCATCCAGTTGAAGTATGTTTTGTCAAATCTCTCCGGAATGAATACAGTTTCTTTGTTTCTTACCGCTTTTATGGCAGGCTCAGCCAAGGGCTTCATTTTAACGAACCACTGTGTTGATACCATGGGCTCAACTGTCGTATGACAACGGTAGCAGTGACCTACATTGTGTACATGAGGCTCAACCTTTATGAGCAATCCCTTGTCCTCAAGCTCCTTAACGATGAGCTTTCTTGCCTCGTATCTGTCCAATCCCTCATATTTGCCGGCGTTAGAGTTCATTGTGCCGTCATCATTCATGACTCTGATTATGGGAAGATCATGTCTTCTGCCGACCTCAAAGTCGTTGGGGTCGTGAGCAGGTGTGATCTTAACTACGCCCGTACCGAATTCCTTGTCAACATATTCATCTGCGATTATCGGGATCTCTTTTTCGACAATGGGCAGGATAATGGACTTTCCTACAAGTGAAGTATATCTTTCATCATCGGGATGAACGGCAACAGCTGTATCACCGAGCATCGTTTCCGGACGCGTTGTTGCGATGGTTATAAATTCATCGCTGTCCTTGATGGGGTACTTGATATGCCAGAAGAATCCCGGATCCTCCTGATATTCAACCTCAGCATCGGAAAGTGCCGTGTTACATTCGCAACACCAGTTTGTGATCCTCTCGCCCCTGTATATAAGACCCTTGTTATAAAGCGAAACAAAAACATGCTTTACAGCCTTGTTACAGCCCTCATCCATTGTGAAACGTTCACGTGTCCAGTCGAGGGAAGAGCCGAGCATTCTCAGCTGCTTTGTTATTCTCCCACCGTACTCCTTTTTCCATTCCCATGCCTTTTCGAGAAATTTTTCTCTGCCGAGGTCATACTTTGTTATGCCCTCCTTTGCGAGCATTTCTATTATTTTAACTTCAGTTGCGATGCTTGCATGATCCGTGCCAGGAAGCCAAAGCGTGGAATAGCCCTGCATACGCTTCCAACGTATGAGTATATCCTGCAATGTGTTGTCAAGTGCGTGACCCATATGGAGCTGTCCCGTTATGTTCGGCGGTGGGATCACAATAGTATAAGATTCCTTTGTTTTATCTACATGTGCCGTAAAATATCCGTTATCGACCCATTTTTGGTACAGACGTGATTCGGTAGACTGCGGATCGTAGACTTTAGGAAAAGATGTGCTTTCGTTTGCCATAAAATTTCTCCATTTCTGTATTTTTCAAAAATTATTCGCTGTTGATAGGCAGTAAAAAATAAAACTCCGTCCAATAGATAAAGGACGAAGTTTCTCCGCGTTACCACCTTAATTCCGCAAAAGCGGCTCTCAAAACATATAACGTTGTTACACGCCGATAT
>CAYOGO010000299.1:0-1890 GCA_964403405.1 uncultured Lachnospiraceae bacterium
TTTCAACCGGATATATTGCAGGGGCAAACGCATAGAATAAAAAAGAGGTGACAATATGTTTACAGTTTGCATAAATAAAAAAATGTTCGATATGCCATTTCCTGTTTCATTGGAAAGCATTATCCGTGATAAATACCAAAGATACGCAGTTGCCGCATATGTTGACGGCAGACTGACTGAGCTGAGCTCCGTTATTGATCATGCATGTTCAATAGAACCCGTGGAACTTGACAATGAGGACGGCGTGCGCGTGTATTTCAGAACATTGAAATTTGTTTTTATAATGGCTGTAAACAAGTTGTTTCCGAATGCAAATGTGAAATTCATGTATGGGATCTCGCGCGGTCAATACTGTGAAATAAACGGTGTTTTGCTCAATACGGACAAAATCAGGCAAATAGAGGACGAAATAAAGCATCTGATAAAGCAGAATCTTCCGTTTGAAAAATTCAGTGTGACGAGGGATGAGGCACAAAAAATATTCTTTGACATGAATTATACCGATAAATCGGAGCTGTTATCATATCGTCCCGAGGATGATGTCGATCTTTACAGATGCGGAAAATTCATAAATTACCTGTACGGCTACATGATGCCCTCAACGGGGTATCTGAGGTCTTTTAAGCTGCATTACCATTCCCCTGGAGTCGTTATAATGTATCCGAGACACGAGCTCGGCGGACTTGTTCCCGATTTTGAGCAATCCGTCAAGTTTGACAGGACTCTCTGGAAAGCAGAGCAATGGGGCAAGATCACCGGTGTCACAAATATTGCCGATCTGAATAAACTGACGAACAACAACAAAGCGGTCGAGCTCATCAACATGTGCGAGATACGCCACGAGAATGAGATAGAGCAGATGACCGAAAGTATTGCATCGGACATCAAAAACAACAAGGTGATACTCATTGCAGGACCGTCATCCTCAGGAAAGACCACTCTTTCAAGACGTTTACAGGCACATCTTGCTGTACATGGTATAAAGGCAGTTCCAATATCAACCGATGATTATTATCTCGAAAGACATGAGCTCAAGCCCGACAGCAACGGTGAGTTAGATTTTGAGAATATAAACGCGATAGACCTCAAACGCTTCAACAGCGACCTGCTTGACATTATAAACGGCAGGGAAGTGCTACTTCCTGCATTTGACTTCGGTACGGGCAAGAGTGTCGATGGCAAAACGATACGTATCGGCAATGACGAATGTATCATAGTTGAGGGAATACATGGGCTGAATGAGATATTGACCGGTGCTGTGCCTCGATACAACAAATATAAGATATATATCAGTGCATTGAGCCACATAAACATAGACGATCACACTCCCGTATCAACGACCACGTGCAGGCTTATAAGAAGAATAGTACGTGATTCAAAATTCAGGGATTCCGGCATACACGAGACCCTTTCCATGTGGGATTCCGTCAGAAAAGGTGAATTCAGGTGGATATATCCGTATCAGGAGGATGCCGATCATATATTCAATTCCGAGCTTACCTATGAGCTCGCTGTATTGAAAAAATATATAACGCCTCTGATAATGGCTATAGACAAGGACGACCCCGATTACGTAAAAACAAACAAAATATCAAATATAATAAAATACGTCGGATCGATAGATGATGACCTCGTTCCGTCAACATCCATCCTGCGTGAGTTTATAGGCGGATCAAATTACTCTTAAAAGCAAAAACGGAACCGAAATATTATCGGTTCCGTTTTAACATTACATATGATCAACAAATTCAAGACCTTTATTGTTTTCCAGTGCCCAATCTATCGACCACTGATTTTCAAATAACAAAACATATCTGTCAGACATATCGTGAACAACTCTCGTGGTGCTTGTAAGCTTGAGATCATCAACATCATTGACCTCGCTTGTGA
>CAYOGO010000300.1:0-1879 GCA_964403405.1 uncultured Lachnospiraceae bacterium
ATACAAAATTAATCAAGTGCATACGGGGTAAATTCTTTATAAAATGATGTATCGCCGATGTATGGGTACAAATTCTAATGTGAGTTGATTGACAATGTAAACTTTTTATGATATACTTGTGTAAAGAAACAAACTTGAATGCTTGTACGGACTTTCTGTCTGCTCACAAAAACAGTGGTACGAAAACGAAACGGTGACTGCATAAATGGAGATCCAAGTAAGATGTTTGGTCTTGCTTGGATCCTTTATTTTTATTTTTTGTTGTCTGTAAAAATTTACTTTCTTATTCTCAAGGTGTTGAGTATTGCAAGAATTAGTGTACCGACATCCGCAAAAATTGCCAACCACATATTTGAAATACCGAGAATACTCAATATAAATACAAGTGCTTTAACAGAGAGTGATACAACAATGTTTGTCATCATTATATTCATGGTCTTTTTTGAAAGCTTTATCAAATACGGTATTTTTGCAATGTCATCGTCCATAATTACGGCATCTGCAACCTCTATTGCAATATCCGTTCCCGTTTTTCCCATTGCAATGCCTATATCGGCACATGAAAGTGACGGGGCGTCATTGATTCCGTCGCCGATAAACAAAACAGTTTCATCCTTTGTTTTATTTTTTATTATGTCTGAAACAAAAGCATATTTTTCATCAGGCAGGAGTTGAGCGTGAACATCGGATACGCCTATGCGTTCGGCAACATCCCGTGCGGTAGGCTCATTATCACCGGTGAGCATGACAGTGTTTTTTATTCCGAGATCGTTTAACCTTTGTATCGCAAGCGGTGTATTTGTTTTTATTTCATCTGCAATTAATATGTAGCCCATATATTCTTTATCGAGAGCAATGTGCACTACTGTACCCGATAAAGGCGTTGAGGTAGGTGTGATACCGTTATCCTTGAGTAAAGAGGCATTACCGGCAACCAGATATTCATTGCCGAGGTTAGCTATAATACCTTTTCCCGGAATTTCCCTTACATTGCTTAATTCATGATGGGGAAGATCCTTTGCATATTCGCATATTGCCCTTGCAATGGGGTGATCCGAATATCTTTCGACGGATGCGGCAAGTGCCAATATCTCATCATTATTGCCGTTTTCTGCGTGAATATCACTTACTGCAAAATTACCTTTTGTGAGCGTTCCCGTTTTGTCAAGTAGCACGGAGGTTGTATTTTTTATTATCTCCATTGTGCTGCAGCCCTTTACCAATATACCGTTTCTTGCGGCAGAGCCTATACTGATAAAGAACCCCAGAGGAACAGATATTACCAACGCACAGGGACACGATATGACCAACAGCATAAGACCTCTGTATATCCATTCCGAAAAGCTCAAATTGAATAATAAAGGCACTATTATTGCCGTAACAACAGCCATAATGCAGATTGCCGGTGTGTAATACTTTGCAAAGCGTGTTATAAATTTATCAACCTTGGGCTTTTGCTCAATGGCATTTTCAACGGTTTTTGTTATGAGAGTTGCGGTTGAATCCTCGTATTTCTTTTCGACCCTCAGTGTTACGGCGTTTGTCATATTCAGCGAGGCACTGAGTACGTGTCCGTTTTCCGAGATCGTCACGGGGATGGATTCTCCCGTAAGTGCGGATGTATCAAATGTTGAGTTTCCTGAGACTATAACGCCGTCAAGAGGTACTTTTTCGCCAGGACGGACAAGTATCAGTTCACCGATATCGACTTTTGAGGCTTTGATATTGATGATTTCTCCGTTTCTGACAACATTTGCCGTCTCGGGAGCAAGTGTCAGCAGGTCACGAATGGACTCTCTGGAGTTTTCGACTGCTGTATTCTGAAACAATTCTCCGACCTGATAGAATAGCATAATGATAACGGCTTCGGGACATTCTC
>CAYOGO010000301.1:0-1878 GCA_964403405.1 uncultured Lachnospiraceae bacterium
GCTTATAATAGATGAAATGTCTATGGTGGACACAATGCTTATGTTCTATGTGTCAAAGGCAATAAGCACATTGACAAGAATAATACTTGTGGGTGATGAGGATCAGTTGCCGTCGGTAGGACCGGGCAATGTGCTTCACGATCTGCTTGAGTGCGGAGCGATACCATCAACACGTTTGGTGGAGATATACCGCCAAAATACAAACAGCACAATAGTTTCAAATGCTCACAAGATCAATAACGGACTGATGCCCGTTATAAGTGCAGGCGACGGAGATTTTTTTCTCATGAAAAGGAATAGTCCGCAGCAGATAGTGGATACTCTCGTTGATACGGTCGTAAGAAGATTGAATGATTATTATGGATATGAGCCGTTAAGGGATATTCAGGTGCTTTCGCCGTCGAGAAAGGGCATTGCAGGTGTGAATAATCTTAATACGGTGCTTCAGGCGTCGCTTAATCCGCCGTCAGTGGATAAAAACGAGTACGGGTTTCGCGAGATAACATTCCGCGAGGGCGACCGTGTTATGCAGATAAAAAATAATTACACGATCGAGTGGAATCAGGGCGATCTTCACGGTACGGGGATATTCAACGGCGACATAGGCACGATACGGAGCATCGATGCAGAAGATGAGTGCATGATGATAGAGCTTGATGACGGCAAAACAATAGAATATAAGTTCGCATGGCTTGACGACATAGAGCTTGCTTATGCCGCAACCGTGCATAAAAGCCAGGGAAACCAATTTCCCGTAGTTGTCATGCCACTTGCGGGAGGCTCAAATATGCTGTTCAGCAGGAGTCTTTTGTATACGGGAATAACGAGGGCGGAAAAACTCGTCATACTTATAGGCAGGGAGGACGTGCTGTCGTTCATGATAGACAATAATTACAGGTCGGTAAGGTATACGGGTCTTGCAAGAATGTTTGAGAACACCGATCGTGACACCGATGCGTCGGATGACAGCTACAAGGACAATGACCGTAACGATATCGATACGGATGATGTAAATATGATAGATTGGAATGATGTTTTTGATCTTTGATGTGCTGAAAAGGATATTTTATCCCGATGATTTCGGCTGCATCATTTGTGATGCAAGGGGATCGCACCGCATGGATCATGCAAATGCTGTGATATGTGACGAATGTCTTGCAAAAATGCATAAGGTGGGCAGTGTGACCTGCAAGAATTGCGGCAGACGAGTGGGCAGCAGCGATTCACTGTGTGAGGCTTGTGCAAAGCACGACTTTTTGTTTGACGGTGCCTGCTCGGTATACTGTTACGACGGAGTGATGAGGGACGTGGTCCACAAATTTAAGTATGCGGGAGCAATGTGGTTAGCTGATTTTGGTGGCAGATCAATGGCACAGGAGCATGATACCTCTGCATTTGGTATTGATATTGTGACCTTTGTGCCAATGTATGCCAAAAAGCAGAGGGCAAGAGGCTATAATCAGGCGGAGCTGCTTGCAAGGAAATATGCTGAGTACACGGGTAAAGATTGTTTGAACCTGCTTGTGAGAAATGTGAATACCATACCGCAGTCACAACTTGATAAGGAAGAAAGAATGAAGAATATCGAAAATGCAATAGAGGTAGATCCAAAATATGCGGATATTATCAAAAACAAGAGCATTCTTGTTGTGGATGATGTTTTAACGACGGGAAGCTCGTTAAATGAATGCGCAAGGGCACTGAAAAGGTCGGGCGCTGAAAGGGTTTACGGATATTGTCTCTGCTCGGTAAGTGATTAGTTAAGGAAGCATACATTGATAAATGAAATTAAAGTAAAGATCCCGGAAATAAACGGGATAGACATAAGGACCATACCACCGCTGACGCTCGCATATGTGGGTGACAGTGTTATGGATC
>CAYOGO010000302.1:0-1872 GCA_964403405.1 uncultured Lachnospiraceae bacterium
CGACTCCATCAGCTGATCGCCATCGCCAATCATCGAGCGATTCTGATAGCCCACATTTATATAAGGCGGATTGGCGAGGGGTTGGGAGGGCTTGCGCGGGGGTGGGGGCGAGGTGGGGCGAAGGTGGGAAAATATGCTGTAGAATATAGTGAAAATGGCGATTTGCGGCGGAAGTGGCGGGGTTGTCGAGGGATTTGAGGGACTTGTGCGGGATTTTTGGGTACGAATTTTGTGGCACTAATGGGTCTACGCAGACCCTCATTGCCGCAATTTTACGCCAGCATAAACCAGCGAACCGCTGCGATTGTGCAGTATAAAGCGGTATGATTTTGGGGATTGGCGAATGGGGAACGGGGATGAATAGCCGTGGAGATGGGGTTACAGTTCCGAGAGGATGCGCTGGCGCGTGGCCGCATACTCTTCTTCGGTTACCAAACCCTTGTTTCTCAACTTCTCCAGTTGCCGCAACCTCTGTTCAGGCGTCAGCGACTGCGTTGAAGCAGCCGCCGTAGGACGTTGTGTGATTGCTCTCGCCCCTCCCACACTCTTCGTTCCTGCGCGAAGCGCATCAAGGCTAGGTATCGCCTCCACAGCCGCCCGAAGCGCCTCCTCATTCTCGTGATAGTAGTGGCGCGTCATGGCCGTGGATGTGTGCCCAACAATTGATGCGACCACAGGCAATGGAACGCCCGCATTAGCGGCAAACGAAACGAATGTGTGCCGCAAGGAATGGAATGTGGCCTCAGGCGTGGCTTTCTTGCGACCTTTGAGCAATATTGAAGTCTGGATGCGAGCGTCCCGAAAAATGTTCGACAACATGCCTCCGATACGCCAATATGACTCATGATACCATTTAGCAAAGTCTGGAATGACATATTCCGATTCAGCGACCTGTTTTCGCTTCGCCAACCGAGAATGGAGGTCTGGATGGATTGGAATTGTCACAGGTATACCCTGCGAGTGGGACTTGGTTTTTTGCGGTATGACTTGAATGATACCGCGTTCCAGCTTCACATCTGTCCAAGCAAGTGTACAACAATCCCCAAGGCGTAATCCAGTGTATGCGCCAATGCAAAACAAAAGCAGCCAATCATCACCAGCTCGGGCAGCAGCAGACATCAATCGCCCCAGTTCGTCGCTTGTAAGTTCTCGTCTAGAATGGACATCGTCCGGAAGAAGCCTCACACCTATCCACGGGTCATCAACCATTCCAGCTTTTTCTGCAACGATGCGGCAAATTTCTCTGAGCACGCATACTACTGAATTGTAGGTTGAAGCCGTATGATTTGCCCGGTAAGTGCGAAGATACTCGCCGACAGCATCCTCGTTCAACATCTTAAGCTGTGTCATTTCAGGGTGATTTACCTCCATCCAAGAAGAAAAATTCATCCAAATCTGACGCTTCAATCGCATGGTTGAGACAGCAAGCTCCCCACGTGCAGGCGACTTTTCATATTCGCGCCACACATCAGCCAATGGGAGCGTTCTCTCCCCAAGGCCGAATGGCTGGAGAAACCTCTGGAGATAGGCCTCAGCTTTTGCCCTATCTTTCGTCCTCGCAGAGCGGCTGTAGTACTTTCCGCCGACGCATACACGAACAGTCCAACGTCCACTCTTTTCTTTTTGGAGACTTCCCATTCCTTTTTCTCTTGCCATTTCAGGCTCCTTTCATGTTGATTCCTTACTTCATCATCTACTCCCCATCCTTTGCCATACAACCAGGGAAAGGTTAATAGTTTACCTTTTCTTCGGATACATCACCCGCTATTTCACACAATGTTTCTGCATTTTACTGCAAAACCGCAGCGCGAATAGAAGTATCATGAACTCGAATGCCACGGATATCATCAACTATCGTATAATGTCGGGTAT
>CAYOGO010000303.1:0-1868 GCA_964403405.1 uncultured Lachnospiraceae bacterium
TTTTTACCGAGCTTGTCAAGCATTTCTCTTGCTCTTTTTACCTTGTCAAATGCAGACGGCACGATCTTTTGCCCAGCAAAGCCCGGATTTACTGTCATGACGAGCACCATTCCGACCTCATCTATAACTTCTTTTATCATTTCAAGCGGTGTTGCGGGATTAATTGCAACAGCGGGGATCGCACCCCTTTCCCTTACCATTGTCAAGGCTCTCTGAAGGTGAACAGTGCTTTCGTAATGGACAGACACGATGTCACCTTTCTTTAAGTCAAGCTTTTCGATTATACCTTCGGGGTTCTGTGCCATTATATGGAAATCGAACGGAAGCTCCGTTGCAGAACGCATTTTATTGTACATTTCCATGGGTAGCATGAGGTTTGGCACAAAATGATTATCCATTATATCGGCATGTATATACTGTATACCTGCTTTTTCTATCTCCTTGAGTGAGTCCTTTAAGTTCATGAGATCTGCACACATAACCGAGGCAGAAAGCAGAGCCTGCCTTTGAGTATATGCTCTTGATGTGCTTTCCTTGCCTACAACAGCCGCACCTACAAGGGGAGCGTCGGCATCAAGCAATGCTATACCTATTTCGGGCATCTTTCCGGAGGAATAGATATGCTTCTTTATATAATGTATGAGAGGATCAATATAAAGCTTCCTTTGACCTACAAGTCCGCCCGTAAAGAGCACACAATCTGGCGAAAGTAAATTACAAGCTGAAACAACTGTTCTTCCCAATATCTCTACCGCACTGCTTATATGTGTTTTTGCATCCTCATTGCCGTTTTCAGCCGCTTCAAACAGATCTTTTGCGGTTTTGCCCACTCCGAGAAGCTCACTTGCCGTAATATCAAGACCTCTGCCTGCGGAATACTTTTCAACGCATCCCAGCTTACCGCAACCGCACGGACGACCGTTTTCTACCGCGGGAACATGACCAAGCTCACCTGCTGCTCCCAAAGCACCGTTATATATCTTACCGTCAATAACGATACCCGTTCCTATACCTGTTCCGAGTGCTATGCAGATCACTGTTTTACAGCCCTTTGCATTTCCTGCCACATATTCACCGTATGCGGCGGCTCTGGAATCCTGAACGAGGCACACAGGTATATTGAGCAGCCCTTCAAAGTCACCTGCAAGGTCAGCATTCTCAAGATGCAGATTGGGCACCTTTACAGCTGTTCTGCCGTCATCACTCACTGTTCCGGGGACACCAATACCGCATGATACGACATTTTCACGAGATATGTCGTTATCCGTGAATAATTTATCCACATAAGCAGATACCTCCGTTACAATATTGTCAATATCGGATATTAAAAGCTTCCCCTTTAACACAAGCTCATTGTCGCTGTTCAACAGGCCGACTGCAACCTTTGTTCCGCCTATGTCAATTCCAAGATGATACGTCACAGCTCGCCGTCCTCGATTTTCTTGAGAAGATCAAGCCTTCCCTGATGGCGTCCGCCCTCGTATTCCGCTGCAAAAAATTCGTCAACGATCATTTCAGCCGTTGCCTGACCTATTACTCTTGCACCGAAGGCAATTATGTTTGCATCGTTGTGCTGACGGCACAGACGTGCTGTGTACGGCTCGGAGCAAACTGCAGCGCGGATACCCTTTACCTTGTTTGCGGCAAGAGAAATGCCGACACCCGTACCGCAAATGAGTACACCGTAGTCACATTCACCCGATATTATTGCATCTGCAACTGCCTTACCGTATATGGGGTAATCCGTTCTCTCGGATGTGTATGCACCGTAATCCTTTACGGTGAAGCCTTTATCCTCAAGATATTTTTTGATATGATTTTTTAACTCAACGCCAACATGGTCGTTACCAATTCCAATAGTCATAAAA
>CAYOGO010000304.1:0-1865 GCA_964403405.1 uncultured Lachnospiraceae bacterium
CCTGGGGAGGCCGCTCTAACAGTTCTGCGTACTTGGCGATTGCCATAAAGCATACCTCCATTCATTATGGCGGTATGCGGCTGTTTTCTACACGTTTGCATTATACCATACCGCGTTTTTACACGCAAGCGGGAATTTCTTCCGGCTATCGGTTCTTCTCCGCCAGCAGGAAGGAAAGCAAGGCGTTTTCAAGGCTTTTGCCGGAGGAAAACTCCACCTTGACCGTAATATCGTCCACCCGAAACAGATAGGGATTTTTGATCTGTTTTACAAAGGAACGCATCCGCTCAGGAACAGGAAGGCTTTTGTCAATGGATACGGATCTGAGATCGACAAGCTGATCCGGCTCGCACTGTTCAATATCCATATGTTTCAGACAATTCAGTTCAGTTTGATGCTCCAAATCCGCACCTCCTTTGACGGTAATTATTGCCTGTTTTACAATTCCTTATGCCTTGAAGCCTGCGGATGCATTTACATCAGCATCACGTAACGTCTGCTGCAAGATCTGATTGGAGACTTCAATCAATGTTGAGTTTCGATTGTTCAGCTTGTTGACCACATCGATCTGGCAAGAGAAGAAATGCGCCTTCCACAACCCAGGCCGCCAACGCCTCGCCTGCTCCGGTTGATGAACCTGCGCAATGCAGTCCAGCGGAAATAAACAGTACATTACATCATGCGTCATATCGTAGCCGCTTTGATACATTGCCTGACACAATCGTGCACGAAGATGACTGTTCAGGATCGCCTTCATTAAAAGAATCCCGTACCCATCTAACGTCACAAAATTGCTGTCGATGTCCAGAATGCGAATTGTCTGACTGAATTTTCGAAAACCGTTGATCACCAGATTTTCCACCACTGTCCAGTCTTCTCCGATAAACAGATACCCCCTGAATAAGCGGCCTTGGCCAACAGGTGAAAACTCAATATTTCTCTTTAGATGATCCTCTGAGCCCTGATGCCAACGCAGATTTCGATTTCCCAAATAATAGACCAGGTAATAGACGTTCTGCGTAACGAAGATCCCTGATGCTCGAGAGCCCTTTGAATCTTTACCGGTTTTCTTTTCTTTGGCGCCGTCATCTTCTGCTTTTTCCTCATCATCGCTGATCCCATATTTTTGGTTGAACTCGTAAGTGCTGTAGTAGACCAATTTCTTGGAATCTTCCTTCTTAACTGCCGGATTCCACACTGCACCAACTCCTATGGCCATCAACAGGCACGCTGCTCCCCGGTGTAACCGCTGCGTTTTAGGCCAATTACCCTGACCACTTGCTGGTGCCAACGTACACGCGGCAATCTGGACTGCGTGGCGCGGAGATACCTTCCGCAGCAAAGAAAGCCCTTTCTGTGTCAGAGAAACACTACGAACAACATGCCGCTGCTCGGCCTTCATACGTCGTTCCTTCAAGTATCCTTCTCTGACCAGTTCTGTAAGCACACGACGATTGTAATCGTAATATCCGTCGAACCGATCCAACAGGGCCACCGGAAACTCTCCACAGTACCCAATCAGAATCATTAACTTTACTCCTCTGCTTCCACTATTTAACCGCACTTCATGATCCTCCAATCATCAAAATAATCACTTACTCACACCCCTACACACCATCTACCAAACCATCCAATCACACTTTTCTCCTCGCTCCCACTAAAGCACAACCGCCCACTAACACGCACCCATACAGACAACAACCCCTCTAAAAGACTGCCGTCCCTTCACACGAGAAAACCGCAGCAATACACCCTCAATAAGGCTGCCCGACCAATACACCCTTACTCCCATAGCTAACTCCACACCCGGTTCAGTGAAAAACCTCGAAACCATTGAAATATCAAGGGTTTTATCGTTTCAAACC
>CAYOGO010000305.1:0-1855 GCA_964403405.1 uncultured Lachnospiraceae bacterium
CGTATTAACGGGCTGAGTGTCTTCTATCTCAATTTCGACAGGCAAATTGTCAAGTCTGCCCTCTCTCAAGCGGTTTCTGTACTTATCACGGGTCGTAAGTGACGGCAGATTGGACTGATTTTCATTCGGTTCAAACGGTCTTTCTGGTTGCTTGAGATTGGGAAGTATCATATCAAGGATCTTTTCCTCAGCAAGCTCCTGTGCTTTTGCCTCGACCTCTTTTTCCTTCATTTTTGTTACAAGCCTTACCGCATCCTCAACAAGATCCCTAACCATGGACTCAACATCCCTGCCGACATAGCCCACCTCGGTATACTTTGTTGCTTCAACCTTTACGAACGGAGCATTTACGAGCTTTGAGAGTCTTCTTGCAATTTCGGTCTTACCAACACCCGTCGGTCCTATCATTATGATATTTCTGGGTGTAACATCCTCTCTTATCTCATCACTGAGCAAGCTCCTTCTGTATCTGTTACGAAGTGCAACGGCAACAGCCATTTTAGCCTCGTTTTGTCCGATTATATATTTATCCAGCGAATCAACTATTTGTCGCGGTGTCATACTGCTGACAAAATTATCCATAAGCTCTGTTTCCTTTCTGTTTTTTACGATAAAAGTCAAATTTCGTCAACATATATATTGTCATTTGTAAATACACAAATGGATGATGCTATCTCCATTGATTTTCTGACAATATCAGTTGCAGACATATCCGTATTGTTCTTGAGTGCCTTTGCCGCTGCAAATGCATAATTTCCGCCCGATCCTATTGCTGCAATTCCATCGTCGGGCTCTATCACCTCGCCCGTACCGGAAATTACAAGCAAATTTTTTTCATCAACGGCTATCAGCATAGCTTCAAGCTGACGCATAGCCTTGTCCTGTCTCCATTCTGATGCAAGCTCTACCGCCGCCCTCGGAAGATTCCCCGAAAATTGGCGAAGCTTATCCTCAAATTTTTCCGAAAGTGCAAAAGCATCCGCAACGGAGCCAGCAAATCCCACAAGCACCTTGCCGTCGAATATTCTGCGTACCTTTCTTGCTGTGTGCTTCATTATAACGCTCTGCCCCATTGTGACCTGTCCGTCACCGCCGATGGCGGTTTTGCCGTCCTTTTGTACGGCGATTATTGTTGTTGCTTCCAATAACATTTTATCACTCCTAAAATTAAATTATCTTATATTATACACCTTAATTAAAAAGCCAATGTGAATTTCTGATGAAGCTTTCAACAGAATTCAGTGCTCTTTGTGCGTATTTCTCGTTTTTTTCCTGCTTAGACATCTTTTCAAGTATCCTCGGTACTATTCCAAAGTTTGCATTCATCGGCTGAAAATCAAAAACACCCGGATTTGATATGTACGACGCCAAAGCACCCATTATGCAATCCCGCGGCAATGTCGCATCCTTGCCATAAAGCAGTCTTGATGCCGCCATAAGTCCGACTGTCAACCCCGATGCCGCGGATTCAACATATCCCTCCACGCCCGACAGCTGTCCTGCAATGTATACGGTTTTGTTTGTCTTCAATGAATAAGCACTGTCCAGCAATCTCGGTGAATCGATGTATGTATTTCTGTGCATCACTCCGTAACGCATAAAAACAGCATTTTCAAGCCCAGGAATCATGGAGAAGACTCTTTTTTGCTCGGGAAACTTAAGATGCGTCTGAAATCCGACCATATTGTACATTGTGTTTTCGCTGTTTTCCGATCTAAGCTGTACCACTGCGTACGGACGCTTTCCGTTGGCAAGCTCAAACCCCATTGGTTTCAAAGGACCGTACCTCAATGTGTCAATGCCTCTTTGCGCCATGACCTCAACGGGCATACAGCCCTCAAATACCATATCACAC
>CAYOGO010000306.1:0-593 GCA_964403405.1 uncultured Lachnospiraceae bacterium
TTCTCATGGTACAAAAGGCAACAGCAGAGGGTCTCCGCATGCTCAACGAGGCAGCTCCCTCAAGCGCCGTTATAAGCCTTAAGAGCCTTGAGGCGTTTGAGAAGGCCGCTGACGGTAAAGCTACAAAGATCATCATTCCGTCCGAAATACAGGGCATTGCAGGTCTTGCAAAGGGTATTGCGGAAACGGTTAAGGATAATTGACACGGTATTCATCTTAATGGGGACTTTTTCAAAAAAGTCCCTTATTTTTTCTGAAATAACATTTTTTCAATTCGGTAAAAAAAGCCTCGAAAGACATTGTAAACATAGTGCATTTTTTACTTTTTTGTGATATAATTATACAATACGATAATAATGCACAATGGAGTTTTTATGTTTACAAAAGACAAGCATTTTTACAAAAACTTTTTCTCGCTCCTCATTGTTCTTGCACTGCAGAACATGATAGTTTTAAGCGTCAACCTCATAGATAATATTATGATAGGCAATTTCTCCGAGGATGCACTCGGCGGAGTTACTGCCGTAAATCAGATACAATTTGTATTCCAACAATTTCTCATGGGTGCAGGCGATGCCCTCGTTGTCCTTGGA
>CAYOGO010000306.1:603-1835 GCA_964403405.1 uncultured Lachnospiraceae bacterium
GGGGACAAAAAAGAATATCTCCCGTAAAAAAAATATTGAACGGCGGACTTATTTTAGGTGTCGGTTGCGGTATATTGCTTTTTATTCTCGCATGCTTTATACCTGACAAGCTCGTTGCCCTGTTTACGGAAAATAATGACCAGATCATGCAGGGCACCAAATACATAAAGGTAATAAAATACACATATCTGGTATTCCCCATCAGCTCAATTATTCTTTCTTCGTTAAAAAGTGTTGAAACCGTTCGTATCTCTTTTATAACATCCGTTATAAGCCTTTTTGTGAACGGCGTAATAAATTATTTGTTGATATACGGCAATTTCGGTTGTCCCGTTCTCGGTGCAACAGGTGCCGCCATAGGCACACTCGTTGCAAGAGTCGTTGAGCTTGCGATAATACTCATTTATATATACTGCATTGATAAAAAAGTACAATATAAAATTAAAGATCTCATACATTTTGACAAAATGCTCGTTCTCGACTATCTCAAAACAAGCGTGCCGTTTGTTGTTGTTGCCGTTCTTTTCGGACTTTCAACAGCTACACAGACAGCAATTCTCGGACATTTGAACAGCGATGTAGCAGGCGACCCTGTTTCAGCCAATTCAATATCATCCACTCTGTATATGATGCTCAAGGTTGCGGCAGTAGGTGCAGCATCGGCATCTGCGATAATAATCGGTAAAACGATAGGTCAAAACCGTATAGAAAAGGTCAAGGAATATGCAAAAACGCTTCAGATAATCTACCTGATAATAGGCGTCCTGACAAGTATAACATTGTTTTTATTGAAGGATCCGATACTCAGTCTTTACAATATTACGCCTGAAACAAAGGCTCTTGCGGACAGCTTTATACTCGTGCTGTGCGTAACATGTATAGGTACATCGTACCAAATGCCCGTGCTTACAGGTATAGTGCGCGGAGGCGGTGATTCCTCATTCGTATTAAAGAACGACATAATAAGTATATGGTGCATAATGCTGCCCATTGCAGCCATTGCAGCATTTGTACTCAAGCTTCATCCCGTTATAATAGTTTTCTGCCTCAATTCCGACCAACTGTTCAAATGCGGTGCGGCTTGCATAAAAGTAAACAAATTTAATTGGATCCGCAAGCTTACAAAGCCCGATTCGGATCAATCGGAACAGCAAGGAGCTTTACAATGAAAAAGAATGATATCTTTGCCACTGAAATAACCGCATTCACCAGTGAAGGACTCGGCATTTGCA
>CAYOGO010000307.1:0-1830 GCA_964403405.1 uncultured Lachnospiraceae bacterium
GCGAGGGTGAAAAGCCGAGAATATACGGCTCACCGTTTGACGGAGCAAAGCACGGCACGTGGGAGGAGGTTGCCCCCAATGTTTACCGTTACAGCGAGAAGTTTGATGAGGATGTAGGTCTCATTTCAATGAATGATCATGAATATTGGGCAATAAAGCTGTTGCAGAATTTTGCAGTAACACCGCCTGTTGATTCTGTTACAGCGGAAAGATTTGTTGACTACAACGATATGAACGAGGATCTCACATTCTGGCATAATCTTGGTAAACCCTTGAATTGGAAAGCTAGTGGCGATACTGAGGCTCAGACCTCATCCGTCGGATATATTTATTTATGCTCAACAAAGGGTAATCCATCGGAACGCTTTGACAGCATTGAATTTAACACTTACGGGAATATAGTATCATGTGAAAAGGACGTAACGATAGATAATCTCTGTATTATGTACGGCGGAAGCCATGGTGTATGTGCAACATACGGTACAACAGTGCAGAACAGTGTGGTTTGCTGGATAGGTGGCAGTATATTGTGGTACAGCAACGGCTACCCGACGAGATACGGTAACGGTATTGAGGCATACGGCAGCAGCGCAGATTATACTGTTAAGAATTGCTACATATATCAGTGCTATGACGCAGGCGTTACGCACCAATATTCCATGACTAACGCAACAACAACGATGGAGCGTGTGACATATGCCGATAATTTGTTTGAATACAATATGTGGGACGTTGAGTATTACATTTGCGATCCCTTATCTGAGGAGGGACGCAAGAATTCATACATGAAGGATATAATTGTGGAAAACAATATAATGCGTTACACGGGCTATGGCTGGGGAATGCAAAGACCTGACAGACCTGCGTCGTTCAGTATCCAGAGCTGGTCACATTGGAACAGAATATTGGATGATTCCTTCACTATAAGAAATAATATTATACAGTACTCCGTATATAACCTTGTATGTACGGGTAGTTATAATGAAGAATGGTCGGTAAATTATGAGAATAATATATTTATTCAGCAGAAGCCCACCGAATCAAAGTCAAATCCCACAAAGGACCATTGGATATATGCTGACCCGTATTATTGGACAAATTACAGAGGCGTCGGCAAGACAGGCTTGTATACATACGGATATTTTGATTACCGTTACAGCAATATCGGTATAGAGGGCTTTGATGAAAATAACAATGTATTCTATCTGGTCAAGTAAAATACACGGCAGGGTGCTCTGGACACATTTTGCCGTTGTGTCAAAGGGACACATTTGATCACTCCGCGTTCTTAGCGTAGAATTGATGACGCTGAAATTTCGGCAGAGAAGCAGTTTTCTCTGCCGTTTTTTGTTATAATAATCATAATTGACGAAGTCAATTACAAAATATACGAAGTATATTTTGTTCAATTTCGGAAAATTTCCGAAATTGAATAGATTATTTCAACATAAATTGCGAAAAAAGCGAAGCTTTTTGGAAGAGCAATTTGTGTTATAATAATCGCAAACGATGAACAAACTTCGTTTGTCTTATGCGATTATTGAAACAATTGAGGAAGAGATGCGGATAACGCATTTCATTGTGTTATAATGTAAAGGACGATGAAAGTGGATAAAGAAAAGGATATGCCGAAACGAAAAAAGCCTGTGTCTAAAGCAATATGATTACAGCTCTGCAGGTGCTTATTTTATTACGATATGCACCAAAGAAAGAGAATACTTTTAAACATAATTAAACCGATGGTCGAGGGACTGCACCTTCGACGCCCCGTTAATACCTGGGACAGAAAATGACCAATGTGCCGCAGACGGACATGATATTGTATATTCA
>CAYOGO010000308.1:0-1829 GCA_964403405.1 uncultured Lachnospiraceae bacterium
CCTATTATAACGACCTTATCACCCTTATTGATTTTGACAGATATATCATTGAGAACAACATGATCACCGTTGAACACTTTTTTAAGATTTTTAACTTCTATCACTGCGAGCAAGCTTCCTTTCCATCTTTTTAATCAATGCCGACAAGCCGTAAACTAAAGCGAGGTATACCAATGCACTCGATATTAGTGTGAAATAGACTTCGCCAGTTGTCGTTAATACTCTGTTGGCAGCTTTTGTGAGATCCATAACGCCGATATATGATGCGACGGATGTTTCCTTGATTAATGCAATAAATTCATTACCAAGAGCAGGTAGTATGTTTTTGAGGGCTTGAGGCAATACAATGTGCAGCATTGTTGAAAATTGCGAAAGACCGAGAGATCTGCCGGCTTCGGTTTGCCCTTGGTCAACGGCAAGAATACCGGCACGGATTATTTCCGCGACGTATGCACCTGAATTTAATCCAAATCCTATAACACATCCTATAAATGCATTACGCGAAGATCCCATAGCTATATTATATATAATAAGAAGCTGCAGGGCAACAGGTGTACCTCTTATTACAGTGGTGTAAAGCTCTGCAATAAAATTGGGAATCTTAAGTTTGCCTCCCGACTGCTTATGCATGACCTTTATTACCGCAACAAGAATGCCTATAAGAACACCCACAAGTACTGCGACAAGAGATATGGAAATAGTATTTCCTATACCCGTTAAAAAATCCTTGTATCTGTTTTGCAATATAAACGTTTTTTCAAAAGATACTTGTATGCTTTGCAAAAAATCTGTTATTTTTTGTAGAAGATCCATTAATAAATTCCTTTTTTGATTTTATACTAAAAAATACGGGAGAAAGCAATTTTACTCCCGTAGATTTGTAGTTTTTGCAATAATTAAAATTTGTTTATCAGTCCATTACAGCATTTGTTGAATGCTCAACGATCCATTCATCTATCTTACCGGAATCCTTGAGTTCCTTGAGAACCTCGTTTACCAACTCACGGAGAGAATCGTTGCCCTTTGCAACTGCAATAGCATACTGCTCATCCGTCTTTGAACCGTCAGCATAAACAAGCTCAACTATTGTGAATTTTCCTTCGTACTGCTTGCTGATGATTTCAGCAGGAAGCTTATCTACAACTACGGCGTCGATCTTTTTTGCATCTAACGCAACAGCTGCAAGAAATGCATTTTCGTATTCAACCATTTTTGCATTTGTATCTTCCAAAGCACCTTTCACATGGTTTCCGTTATCGTCCTCGGTACCCTTGATAGCATCATCAACAGTAAAGCTACCTGTCGTACCTGTCTGAACACCGATAGACAAACCCGCAAGATCTTCAAGCTTTTCAACCGGCTTACCAGCAGGAGTGATTATGTACTGTATGCTTGTTGCATAAGTGTCAGAGAAGTCAACGCTTTCAGCTCTTTCTGGTGTAACAGTGATACCTGCAATGCCCAAAGCACCCTTACCGCCCTGAACAGCTGTCAATATAGTTTCAAAATTAACATCTTCAACAACGAGCTTAACTCCGAGCTTGTCGGCAATAGCCTGAGCAATTTCCATATCAACACCTACAACACTGCCATTAGACGGATATTCATACGGAGCGAAGCCTGAATTTGTATAAACTACAAGCTCACCGGCTTTTTTAATGGCATCAACATTTTGACGATCGGCAGCCGAACCGCAACCTGTGGCAACACATGCTAACAAGCAAACGGAAAGGATGATCGCAAAGATCTTTTTCATAAAAATTTACCTCTTTTTTGTTTATTTACAGTGTCTATTATACTACATTTTGTAAATTTGTCAAGTATAAAAT
>CAYOGO010000309.1:0-1824 GCA_964403405.1 uncultured Lachnospiraceae bacterium
TGCGTCTAACATTCGTTTGAAATTTGTATTTAATATCGATCTCAAGCACATCATCCTTGACCGAAAACCGTACCGCATCAACAAAATCCGCCTGACCTCTTATTACTATTCTGTTTTGTGCATAGCTTGTTTTAACTATCTCTATATTGCAGTAAAGCGAAACATTCACATTAACTGATGTAAATTTGTCAAGCTCATGTGTTACTTCCTTTACATACGGGTCCACAGCTCCGTACCCGTTGTCGTCGTATTTGTAAAAGATCATAATACTATTCCTCGTTTACCGTTTGGTTTATTACAGCAATATTTTACCATTAAAACGCAGCTTTTTCAAGCACCACTCATTTTGTCCGCATATACCTCTGAGTCACGAAATAATCCCTCTTGCAAATACAAAAGGGAGGTCACCTTAAATAAGTGACCTCCGTAAGGATCATTTATCGTTTTTTATGCCTTCCCATTGAATTACGTGGTCCGACTGTCTTGTCTTTTTCATATCGATTATTCTTTGGTTTGATGAGCCTCTGAATACAAGACCTATATTCTTTTTTGCTTTTATAAACGGCCCGTCCACCAGGTAATCCACGTAGGACAAAAACTCATCCGTGCATTCGACCCATGCGGCACCATTTTCTAACATTTGTTCAAACGTATATCCCGTGTAGCACCAGACATCCTTATCGGGGAAGCGTGCCTTATACTCACGCAAAAACGGCGTCAAAGCTCTCTGATTATCAGGCTCGCACGGATCACCGCCCAAAAGGGTGAGACCGTTGACATAATCCCTTGTGCCGCTGAATATTTCCTCCCATGTCTGCCTTGTAAAAGGCTTCCCGTAACAAAAATCCCATGTTTCGGGATTAAAGCATTCCGGACAGCGATGCGTACAGCCGCTCACAAAAAGCGACACTCTGACACCGTTGCCGTTTGCAATGTCACAATATTTAATTTCGCCGTAATTCATAAGATACACCTACCTTAAGCAAGATCCGTCAATAAAATTGACGGATCGTTATACCCTTTACAAATGGAGAACTCTCTCTTTTATCTCCTGTGTTCTTCCTTGGTTCCAATACTGTGTTCCTATATATCCGCAGGTACGTCTTGCAACATTCATCTTTGACTGATCCGTATTGCCGCACTTGGGACATCTCCATATAAGCTTACCGTCCTCCTCAACGATCTCTATCTCGCCGTCCCAGCCGCATTCCTGGCAATAGTCGGACTTCGTATTAAGCTCCGCATACATTATGTTGTCATATATAAACTTCATGACCTGGAGAACAGCATCAAGATTCTGTTCCATATTAGGTACCTCAACATAGCTTATTGCACCGCCCGGAGAAAGTGCCTGGAACTTAGACTCAAATGCAAGCTTGGAGAATGCATCTATCTGTTCCGTAACATGTATGTGGTAGCTGTTTGTTATATAGCCCTTATCCGTGATGCCTTCAATAACACCGAATCTCCTTTGCAACGACTTTGCAAATTTATATGTTGTGGACTCAAGCGGTGTGCCGTAAAGACTGAAATCTATGTTGTGCTCAGCCTTCCACTTCTTGCAGGCGTCATTCATATACTGCATTACATTGAGTGCAAACGGAGTTGCAGATGGGTCTGTATGGCTTTTGCCGGTCATGTATTTTACGCATTCGTAAAGACCCGCATATCCGAGTGATATTGTGGAATATCCGCCGAAAAGCAATTTATCTATCGTTTCGCCCTTTTCAAGCCTTGCAAGGGCACCGTGCTGCCAAAGTATCGGTGCAGCATCGGATAATGTACCCTTAAGCCTCTCGTGACGGCACATCAACGCCTTATGGC
>CAYOGO010000310.1:0-1824 GCA_964403405.1 uncultured Lachnospiraceae bacterium
TGCTTTATCAATACAATGCTTTACATCCGAAAAATATTCTACCGGGCTTGCACCCGTTGATGATAAAAACTTTGTTACCTCTTCAAGCTCATTGAGCATTCTTTTAACATGCTTTTTGTTTGTATCAGGATGAAGTAAATTTATTTTTTCTTTTCCTGCCGATGATACAGCAAATTTTGACGCTGAATCTAAAATCTTATTGTATTCTAATTTTTTTAATGTCTTTTTATTCATATGGATTAAATTAATCCGGCAGCCTCTCTGTCAGCATATATCGTAACATCACAGTGATTTCTCAATGCCGTTGCAGGTATGCTTTCGTCTGCCTCCGATGTATTGAGTAATTTCATGAGTATGTCATGCTTTGATTTGCCGGTAATGAGTATAAATATTCTTTTTGCCGACAGAATTGTGGATATTCCCATTGTCATTGCCTGCTTAGGAACAAGATCCTCACTTGCAAAAAATCTTGAGTTTGCCTTTATTGTGGACTGTGCTATATTTGTAACATGAGTTACGGAATCAAAGCTTGTTCCGGGCTCATTAAAACCAATATGACCGTTATTTCCTATTCCGAGTATTGCAAGATCTGCGCATCCGCTTGCTCTGTATTTTTCCTCGTATCTTACACATTCCTTTTCACAATCATCAGTCAAATTATCGGGAATATTTATATTCTTCGGATCAATATCGACATGTGAGAAAAGATGTCTGTGCATGAAATTATAATATCTCTCCTCATGATCACTTGCAATTCCCATATATTCATCAAGATTGAATGTTATTGCATTTTTGAATGACAATTCACTATTATTGTACATATCCACCACATTTTTATATGTTGTAATGGGTGTTGATCCTGTTGGAAGTATAAAAACACTGTCCGACTTTTTGTTTAATTGATTCTTTATTTCGTTTGCCACCGTAAATCCCATCTGCTCGGGATCGTCATATATCTTAATTATCATAATTTTATCCTCTTAAATCAAATTTTTAACAGATCATAATTTCTTGCCATTGACAAGAGCTTATCCTCACTGTTTGCTGTTGTTATAAAAGTCTGGTAATCGCTTATATAGTTCAATACAAGACCTTTTCTCTTATTGTCAAGCTCACTTAAAACATCATCGAGCAATATCACAGGTCTCTCCCTTGTTTCCGCAAGAGCTATTTGTGTTTGTGCAAACAATACCGCAAGCAGGAGTATCCTCTGTTGCCCCTGTGAGCAGAATTTTTTTGCGTTTTTTCCGTTAAAATAAAACACAATATCATCCGTGTGAACACCCTTTGAGGATGTACGCTTTTCTATTTCGGTCTCTTTTGCCTCATCGAGCATATCAATGTAAGATTCATATATCTGTTCCCGTGTTTTATCCATCGTTTCTACTTTTGCTTCAAAATCCACATAAATATCATTTTTTGTGCCCACAAGCTCACCATGGATCTCACTAAGTAATTCATTGAGATGATCTGTAAAAAATCTTCTCTTATACTCTATGTAGCTTCCGTTTTCAGCAAGTATTTGGTTGTAAGTATCAAGTATGTTAAAACGATCCACACCCTCAAAGTGCTTTAGCAGCATATTTTTCTGTCGAATGACCTTTTTATACATTTGCAATGCACCAAAGTATTTTCCGTCTATTTTTGATACCGCAACATCCAAAAACTTTCTTCTTTTATCAGGTCCCTCTTTTATTATTTCAAGAGTATCCGGAGAAAATATGACCGTATTGAGTCTTCCCACAACATCCGCAAGCTTTTTCACTTCTTGATTGTTGTATTTTATCTTTTTTGAATTATCATCATTTATGAGTATATTTAATT
>CAYOGO010000311.1:0-1821 GCA_964403405.1 uncultured Lachnospiraceae bacterium
CATGTACAGCGGATATCTGTATTCAAAAACAGACTTCAATTTCTCCGGTGTTGATGACAATGGTCTGTTTTCTGTTGCTAGCACTTCAATAGGCCTGTCAATAAAAACGATTTTGCCGTTTTGTCGCATTGCATCAATATTTCCTTTGCGGAGAACAGCACCTCCGCCCGTTGCGATAACGCACGAGCTCATTTTACAGCATTCGGAAATTATACTTTGTTCTGCTTCTCTGAATGCATTCTCACCGCATGAATTGATCATTTCTGCAGGCGTTTTTCCGCATTTGCGTGTGATGCAGTCGTCGGTGTCTGCAAATCCCTTGTTAAGCTTTTGTGACAGTAGCCCTCCGACAGTGGTTTTGCCGCATCCTGGCATGCCTATGAGTATTATGTTGCTCATTTGCATCATAAGCTTGCTCGTAACCGACTCTATTATGCAGTCATCCATTTTGTTGCCCGTAAAAAGCTCTGATGCGCGCTTGCCCTGAGCGACGAGCATGCTGAGCCCGTTTGCACATTTTATACCGAGCTTTTCAGCTTGCAGAAGCAATGCAGTTTTAGAGGGATTATATATGAGGTCAAGAACGAGCTCACATTTGTTAAAAGCCTTGAGGTCAATGGGCGATGATCCGTTATTCGGATACATGCCGACGGGCGTTGTGTTAACGATAATGTCCGCATCAAAGTGCATTGAGATATTTTGATAATTGTTCTTGCCACTCCTTGAAATAACAACTATTTTGCCTGCACCCATGTCACCCAATACGTGCTGTACAGTAAGACTTGCACCACCGCTTCCCAGAATTACACATTTTTTGTCCGTTATATCATCAACTGCCTGAGTGAGCATGTACTTAAAGCCGAAATAGTCCGTATTGTCACCTGAAAGTCTTCCGTCGGGAAGCTTTATGACAGTGTTTACGGAGCCTATCTTTTTTGCATTGTCCGATATGATGTCAAGGTAGGGGATCACCGTTTTTTTGTACGGGATCGTAACGTTGATACCATCAAATTCTTTTTTCTTTAAGAATGTACCGACTTTATCCTCATCCATTTCCCACAGCTTGTATTCATAATCACCGAAAAACGAATGTATCTGAGGCGAAAAGCTGTGCGAAAGCTTTTTTCCTATCAATCCGAACATTTTACATTACCTCCGCATAGCTTCCTAAATATGTAAAGCTTGGCAATGTTGCCTCAAGCTCGTCGCACAAAGTGTACAGTGCATTTGGATCTGCATTACATACGACATCAAAATAGAACATAAACTCAAAATTGCTGTCAGGCAAGGGGCGGCTTTCTAGCTTTAACAAATTAAGTCCCAAAGCAGAAAACTTTGCCAATACAGCATAAAGAGAACCCTGCACGTGAGGAATGTTCATCATAAAGCTTGCTTGATTTGCACCGTCATATATTTCTGGATCCTTTGAGATACAAATAAACCTTGTATAATTGCACTTGTAATTTTGAATATCATACTCAACGGGCTCAAGACCGTAAAGATCGGCACAAAGGGGAGATGCTATTGCTGCAATGTCGTTCCTGTCCGATTCTGCAACAAATTTTGCGGCAACTGCCGTATTTTTACATATCATGGTATCGAAATTGTTTGACGCAATAAAATCAGAGCATTGGTTTACCGCCTGCTCGTGAGAATAAACCGTTTTGATATCCTCACGCCGTACTCCCTTTTTTACAAGCAAGCAATGAGATACCTTGAGCTTTATGCTCCTGACTATGTAAAAACGGTTGTCATGCATGAGGTCGTATACCTGATTTACAGAGCCTGCAATGGAGTTTTCGATAGGAAGCAGACCGTATC
>CAYOGO010000312.1:0-1818 GCA_964403405.1 uncultured Lachnospiraceae bacterium
AATCAACATCATCTACTCTCTATATCAATTCATGAAAATCAAGCCCATTGCAGCAACAACAAACATATTGAAAAATGTTAGACTTTATGGTAGAATAAATATGTTCATACGGTCAAGGCACATTTTAAGGGGTAACATGTGGTCAAAATTCATGAATGGGATAAGCACATTTTTTTGTGATTAGCGAAAATGTATTGATGAGAGAATAAGACTGCCTGCTGTCGCTGAAATTAATACTGTTTTGAAGCGGTGAGCCTTGATACGGCTCTTTTAACAAAAATTGAAGAAAATCAGTGCAGAACCGGTATTTAATATGGAGATACGCTGCACTTTAAGGAGAATAAACTATGACAAAGGATTATTTTTTCAAAAACGCAAAATGGGTGGGTGCAGAAAAAAGAACTGTAAACACATTTTCCGTGTTACGTGGGCATTTTTATATCGACTGTATAAAAAATATATCTCTCAATGTGATAGGTCTGGGCTTTTTTAAGTGCTATATCAACGGCATTTTGATCAATCCGGATACATTTTTACCTCTTTCATCTGATTATGAGGCATCATGCGATCCCGAGGGAGAGGTGATGTCCGCTCACCGTGTGTATGTATCGGAATTTGATATAACACCTTTCATCAAAGAAGGTGACAATGCCATTGCCGTTCACTTTGGCGGCGGCTGGTACACATGCAGAGTGCGTGCTTTTGGCTTGCCAAAGGTGATCTACCGCATTTTTGCGAAGGACGAAGGCATAACATATGGTATTTCCGACGAAAATTGCCGTATTTGCAACAGCTTTGTTGAGGATTATTCATTTACGAGCAGCGAGGTACATAATTATGTCGGATGGCAGGATAGCCTTTGTGCGGAGCTTGATGACAGCAATATGGAAAAAGCAGTCGTTGTTGAGGGGCTTAATACGGAATATTGCATGACCGACTGCCCTCGGGATGCGTTGATAGAGACACTGGAGGTCAGCCCCATAGGCATGGGCAAGAGGGGCATGATATACGATTGCGGACAAAATACGGTCGGTTATCCCGTGCTGGATGTAATATCTGATGGAAAAGAGCAAAGAACGGATGTGTATTTTTCGGAGGAGATGCTGTCTGACGGAACATTGGATATGTCGCATTCTCATAATCAGTGCTTTGCGGTAATAACGGACAGAAACATTTCATCGGTACAGGCAGGCTTTACATGGTTCGGCTTCAGATATTTTGAGGTCGTGGGAGATGCTGTACCCACGTGTGTAAAGGTCGTTCATGCAAATGTTCCCGTCGGATCCGATTTTGATTGCGATAACGATGTATTGAATTGGACTTACAGGACATTTGTTCACACGATGCTGTGTAATATGCACACTGGTCACCCGTCCGATTGTCCTCATATCGAAAGGAGAGGATATACAGGGGATGGTCAGCTTACATGTCATGCTGCACTGTCAACATTGGAAGCAAGGAGCTTTTATGAAAAGTGGCTGCAGGATATTGCTGACGGACAGGATAAGTTAAGTGGTCATATCCAATATACAGCACCTTATGTCAAGAGCGGAGGTGGTCCGGGCGGCTGGGGGTGTGCCATTGTTGAGGTGCCATATCAGCTGTACAAGCATTATGCGGATAGATCGATACTCTCAAGGTATTACGATAATATGCGCGCGTACATCGATTATCTTGAGGCACATTCGGAGTACGGCTTGGTCACGAGCGATAAACAGGGTGAATGGTGTCTTGGTGATTGGTGCGGACCTAATATCCTTTATGCGGATAAGGACATAACATCACATAATCAGCAGATACTGCTTCCTGCTGCATATG
>CAYOGO010000313.1:0-1803 GCA_964403405.1 uncultured Lachnospiraceae bacterium
CTGTAAGGATGAATGCTTGCCTGAGGAGACAAATCGCCGCATAGTTGATATTATTTCCGATGTCAACATGGCGTACAGCGAGCATGCCCGAAGATACCTCCACGAATGCGGTCTTCCCAAGGAACGTACATATGTTACGGGCTCACCCATGGCGGAGGTGCTGCATAATAATCTTGATGAGATCAAGTCGAGCGACATTCACGAGAGATTGGGACTCGAAAAGGGCAAATATATATTGCTTTCCGCACATAGGGAGGAAAATATAGATACTGAAAAGAATTTTAACAGCCTTTTTAATGCGGTAAACAAAATGGCACAGAAATATGATATGCCTGTGCTGTATTCATGCCACCCCAGAAGCAGAAAAAAGCTGGAGAACTCAGGCTTCTGCCTTGATGAGCGTGTTATTCGACATGAGCCGTTGGGCTTCCATGATTATAATTGCTTGCAGATGAACGCATTCTGTGTTGTGTCCGACAGCGGAACATTGCCAGAGGAGTCAAGCTTTTTTACAAGCGTTGGTCATCCGTTCCCTGCCGTGTGCATAAGAACATCAACGGAGCGTCCCGAAGCATTGGATAAGGCATGCTTTATATTGTCCGGTATAGACGAGCAGGGACTTTTGCAGTCGGTGGATACAGCGGTGGAAATGAACAGAAATGGCGAATATGGCATACCCGTGCCTGATTATATCGAAGAAAATGTTTCGACCAAGGTCGTAAAAATAATACAGAGCTACACGGGCGTTGTAAACAAAATGGTTTGGAGAAAAAATTAACAGATAACATAAACAGCCGACAGCATATGCTGTCGGCTGTATTTTATCTAGCTGATACGGCAAGGTGCATTACATAGGCTCTATAACGCCGTATTTACCGTCTTTTCTCTTATAAATTACGTTTATTTCAAATGTGCTGCCATTCATGAAGACATAAAAATCATGATCGGTAAGCTCCATTTGGAGAATAGCTTCCTCAACAAGCATCGGCTTTGTTGTGTAAGTCTTATGCTTTACAATGTCGGAGCTTATATCTTCAATTTCCTCAAATTCGTCGGAAACGGGGAAATTATCAAAGTCATTGCCGTAGAACTTATTCTTATAGCGGCTCTTTTGTTTTATTATCTGCCGTTCCATCTTGTCAAGCGCAATATTAATGGCATTGTACGCATCATCGCTTGTTTCCTCGACTCTGAAAATGAATCCACCGTAAGGGATGGTTACCTCTGCCTTGTAGCGCTCGTGCTCATATCTGATCACGAGGTTGACTTCCGTCTCATTCTTAAAATATCTGTCAAGCTTTGCGTACTTTTTTTCAGCGTTCTGCTGAAGATTCCTGTAATTGTCAACGGCTCTGAAGCCCTTGGTAGTAATTGTCAATTTCATATAGTTTCTCCTCTCGAATTTTTATGTTTGTGGTTATCCGCATAAAAACATATCATATCACCCCTTTGCGTTTTCTGTAATTATAATAACATATTTGATTTCAAAAGTCAATATATTTATCTGACTTTTTTTGACGAATATTGGGTCATAAATAAAAAACCGCCGTTTGAGGCGGTTGACGTAATATTAAAATATGCTGCAAAGAGTAAGCAGAACTATCAAAAATCCGAAATTAAATGCTGAGAACAAAAGAATATATTTTTTTACCTTGTCGGGGTTGTGTTTTGTGTACTCACCAAAAGTTATGAGGCTTGCAAGTGATGCTATCAGTGTACCCGTACCGCCTATGTTTACGCCGACAAGGAGATCGGCATAATTTAAGGTGAATTGGGATAGCAATATGGCGGACGGAACATTAC
>CAYOGO010000314.1:0-1802 GCA_964403405.1 uncultured Lachnospiraceae bacterium
AATATTGACAGCCTGTTTGAAAAGTGGGATTCACTTATATTGGAGTCCGAGAGTGATAATTCATCAAATGATGATAAAAATGTAATTCTGGGAGCTGATTCTGATGAAAACGCATAAAATACCTCAACGTATGTGTGTGGGATGCAGACAGATGATGCCCAAAAAGGAGCTTATACGTGTTGTAAAATCTCCCGAGGGTGTGATCTCCGTGGATGACAGAGGCAAAATGCCCGGCAGAGGAGCTTATATTTGTCATAATGCGGAATGTCTGAACAAGGCGTATAAGGCAAAATTGCTTGATAAAAACCTTGAGACCGAAATATCGGAGGAGGTTTTTGCAATGCTGAAAGAGAAGTTTAATGGCGACTGATAAGGATCTGTACAATTTACTCGGATTGTGCCAGAGAGCGGGAAAGCTCATCTCAGGCAATGATCTGATAGAAAACGCAATAAGAAACAATAAGGTTGAATTGCTGATAATCGCACAGGATATAGGTGACAGCATGTTTAAGCGCTATCATGACAAGGCTTCATTCTATAATGTGAGGATCGTTGTTTTCGGTCAAAAGGATATTATCG
Organism: uncultured Lachnospiraceae bacterium; assembly: GCA_964403405.1. Taxonomy (GTDB): domain Bacteria; phylum Bacillota; class Clostridia; order HGM11327; family HGM11327; genus SIG351. Next base: position 580 of record CAYOGO010000314.1, read on the forward strand.
GCACGAACATAGGCAAGGGACCTCGCTCAGCTGTGGCCGTATCGGACAGGGGCTTTGCGGAGTCATTCTTAAAAAAGTATCAAACAATACACCCGGGGGTGAACAGTATTGGCTAAAATTAATATAATAAAAAAATCAAAGGAACTTACAGAACAGATAGATCAGCTTAATGAGCAGTACGGAAAGCTCACAAGTGATTCCAGATCCATTCTTGAAAAGCTTAATAAAAAAAGAGAGGAATTTTTGCATAGGGACGAGGCTTCCGCACAGAATAGAACCGTCGAAAGCAAGAAGACCGAAAAGCCGTTGTCTGATGACGGAACGTCAGGTGGCGCGGTTGTGATAGAAAGCAATATCACAAGTGAGCTTGATGCAATAAAGCTTGACCCTGAAGAACTGCTTCACAAGCAATCTTCTGCAAATGATTCCGAAAGACAGTATAAAAACACAGGAAACAGGGACAATAACCGTCAGGATAAAAGGAGTCCGAGGCAGCCTCAGGATCAGCCTCAGAACAGGGACGGTAAATTCCAGAGAAACAATAATAATTCAAGGGATGACCGCAGGAGCCAACAGCAGGCTAAGCCGTATGACAATTCCCGCATGCAGATGAAGGATAAGGACAGTGACGAGGATGAAAACAAGGGTCGTCGCTCAGCGCCTCATCAGAATAAGGACAATAAGTCCAAAAACAGGGATATTGCGGCAATAATTCCAAATAAGCCCACTGATTCAAGAAAGGATTTCTCCGCAAGCAACAAGGCAAAGGATAAGTCCAAAAAGGCAAGAGAGGATTTCTGGGATGACGGCAAGCCCACAACGAATAAGAATCAGCACAGCTCAAAGCAGAACGCCAATGTCAACGCAAAGAGCAGCAATGCACCTTTTGTAGCACCTGAGCGCAAAAAGGCATTTGTGCTTGACGAAAATGTAACGGTAAAGGAATTCTCCGAGACTGTTGGCATCTCCGTTTCCGAAATAGTAAAGAAGCTGATGTCTTACGGAATTTTTGCGACGATCAATAATGAGATCGACTTTGATACGGCATCACTCGTAGCGGAGGAATTTGGTATCACGGTTGAAAAATCAAATAATAAGTCTGCTGAGGATAAATTTGACGATCTCATAAAGGAAGAGGATCAGGATGAGTCAAAGCTCGTTAAGCGTCCTCCTATCGTAACCGTAATGGGTCACGTTGACCATGGTAAAACATCACTTTTGGA
>CAYOGO010000315.1:0-1794 GCA_964403405.1 uncultured Lachnospiraceae bacterium
AAAGCTTCTTATCAGGTCCAAATGCACCGTAAGCCATTACATTGTGAGTTCTTGAGTCCTCCCACACGGTCTCGTCCACCGGAATTTCCGATTTAAGTATCTCTGCCTGCTGATTATATACATTGTAACGCAGCATTCTGCCACGTCTTGTGGAAAGGTATATATTACCATCGGGACCGGGAATATGGAAATATGTTCCGAACTCCGTAAATTGACCGTAATCAGTTACCTTACGTGTATCTATGTCAAGCCTGTAGCCGTGACCTCTGAAATAGCCTGAAAAATAATACGCTCTGTGTATGGGGTCGTATGCACCGCCGTAGATCGACTCTCTCGGCACGGGAACACCCAGATCCTCTGTCTTGCCCGTTTTGGGATCGTATATAAATACGTTTGAGCCAGGGAAGCCCTCCCAATTATGATTCCAATAGGCCTCAGTCATCCAACCCGGATGCGCAGGAGCACCGGCAGTTGTATGATTGTTCATTATTACCCTGCCATCCTCCATAAAGCTTATACATGTGTGTATTTTGCTCGGACGGATTGTTCTTGGGTAGAGCATTACATCCTTTTTTGTATCAAGACAGGGCTTTAATTCGCATGTCTCGGGGATGTATTCGTACATCATTGCATCCGTTTTCGGTCCCTCTGCACATATCGATATGAAATGCTTTTTGTCGGGGCTTACATTATAGTCCCACGATGCATTATATTCCGCAGGGCCATCATAAAAGGTCTGCTTGATACCTCTTTGCGATACCATGGACCTGAAATATTCTCTTGTTTTTTCCATAATTACCTCTTATATTCCAAATTGGGGACTTTTATTTCAAAGTCCCCATTTTTGTAATTAACGTCTGTATTAAGCGCTCTCTGTGTAACGGCTGATGATCTCATCCTGAGTTTCTCTGCCGAGCTGAACAAACTGTATGCTGTATCCGCCGACACGAACAATAAGATCACCGTGACGCTCCGGATGTACCTTTGCATCAAGCAGATCCTCAAGATTTGCCGTTGTTATCTGTGCCATCTGACCGCCGGATGCCATGTAATTCTTTATAACTGCCGCAATGTTTTTACGCTGAACCTCTGTTGCGAGCATCTTTGTTGTAAGTATAACATTGAGTGTTGTACCGCCAACGCCTTTATAAAGAGGAAGCTTTGCAACCGATGCAAGCATTGCCGTTACGCCGCTGTGGTCTGCACCGGGACGCGGTCCCATTGTGTTACCGAGAGGCTCACCTGCATGTCTGCCGTCAGGCAATGCACCCGTACTGTGACCGTATCCGATACCGCTTGTAAGCAATGAGCAAGCACCCGTGTAAACGCCGCCACGAACTGATTTATACTTAGCGATCTCATCCCAATACAAATTGAGTACTCTTGCAGCCATTTCGTCTGCATCGTCATTGTCGTTACCAAACTTCGGAACTGCATTGAGGAGCATCTGTCTTTCTCTCTCGTATCCTGCAAAGTCAGCCTTGAGCATTTCTACAAGTTTTTCCTTTGATATCTTCTTTTCATCAAAAACAAGCTTCTTGATTGCCGTGAATGAGTCTGCAACTGCTGCAACACCCGCTGTTTCGATAACGCCATAGCCGTATATCGGACCGCCGTCATCATGATTTCTGCCTGACTCAAGAACACCGTCAGTAAATACGCCCTTCAACAATTTTGCGTGGTTAGCAGCACGGCACTCCTGACCTCTTGAGCAGAGATATGTGTGCATTTCCGTGAAGTATGCGAGCTGCTTAGCAAATTCACCGAAGAATTCCTCAAATGTTTCGCATTCAA
>CAYOGO010000316.1:0-1782 GCA_964403405.1 uncultured Lachnospiraceae bacterium
GATATAGGTACTCCGTACCCCGTTTCGGCCCTCCACAAGAGGGGCTTCGGTGAGCTGCTTGATGAGGTAGCATCGTATTTCCCAGATGAAAATGAGCAGAACGGTGAAAATGATCCTGTAAAGGTTGCAATATTGGGCAGACCTAATGCAGGTAAATCATCGTTTGTAAACGCTCTGTTGGGTGACGAACGAGTTCTTGTTTCCGATATACCCGGAACTACAAGGGATGCGGTCGATACACCTTTTGAATATAATTCAAAGCCGTATATACTCATAGATACGGCAGGTCTTGCACGTAAGAGATCCGTAAGCGGTGATGTTGACTATTACAGTACATTGCGTTCCATGGCTGCTGTGGAAAGAGCCGACATCGGTGTTATTATGATAGATGCGGACAGGGGCGTTGCTGAGCAGGATGCAAAGATAACGGGTATGTTCCACGATGCGGGAAAGCCGTGCGTTTTGGTACTTAACAAATGGGATCTTATAGATAAGGATACTCATACATTTGAGGAATACAAAAAGGATCTCTACGATACATTGAGCTTTGTTCAATATGCTCCCTGCGTTACTATTTCCGCAAAGACAGGTCAAAGAGTTAAGCAGGTAATGCAGCTTGTTGAGCAGGTGTATGAGCAATCAACAAAACGTATTACGACGGGTGTCCTCAATGATGCATTGCGGCAGGCAACGATACTCACAGAGCCACCTACAAAAAACGGCAGACAGCTAAAAATATATTTCGGAACTCAGGCAGCTGTTCAACCGCCTACATTTGTGCTTTCGGTAAACAGTACGGAATTATTCCATTTTTCGTACGAAAGATACCTTATCAATCATTTAAGAAGAACTTTCGGATTTGATATGGTGCCTATAAAAATAATTGCAAAGGGTAAGGGTGAAGGCAGTGATAATTAAGGTCGTTTTGAGATGCTTGTTGGTTATGGTGATAGGATACCTGCTCGGTTCCGTTTCTCTTTCATATTTTATAGGTAAATTAACAAAAAATATCGATATTCGTACAAAGGGCAGCGGTAATTTAGGCAGTACGAATGTATTGAGAGTGCTCGGAAAGCGTGCGGCGATATTTACATTTATATATGATGTGCTTAAGGGCGTTGCTACTGTTTGGATAGCAGATCTGCTGTTTAACGGTGAATATGAAAAGTACGGCTCAATAGCAACAATGCTCAGCGGAATTGCGGTTGTGCTCGGGCATAATTTCCCGTTCTACCTCAATTTTAAGGGGGGCAAGGGAATAGCGACGTCATTCGGTGTTGCATTGTACTTAAATCCTCTCGCAGCATTGACAATCCTTGTTATAGAGTTTATAATTATATTTGCAAGCGGATATGTGTCGCTTGCTTCCATAATCAACTGTGTCCTTTACCCGTTTGCGGTAAACCTGATGTGGACATCGGGATCGGGTGACTTATACATATGGATAATGTCCATTGTTCTCGGTATTTTTGCGTTGATACGCCACATGCCAAACATCAAACGCCTTATACAGGGCAAGGAAAACAGATTTTCGATCAAAAAGAAAAAAGAATGATATTTTTACCCGAAATGCCGGAAAATGAGCCTTTCGGGTGAAGTTATTTACGGAAATGAATTATAATATACGGAAAACGGAGAAAAACAAGTGGATTGGCTTAAGGTTAAAATATATACTACCCCCGCAGGCTGTGAGATGGTATCATCAGCACTGTACGCTATGGGAATTTACGGATTGGAAATTTTTAATCCCGACGATTATAAAATGCCCGATAAGGATTATAC
>CAYOGO010000317.1:0-1778 GCA_964403405.1 uncultured Lachnospiraceae bacterium
GCCGCAAGACTCTTACACGCGAAGGACTGCGATGTTGAGGTAGTGTCACTTTGCAAGAGTGAAATGATGCGTGAGCTTGTTCTTAAAAATTACGAAATGGCAAGGAATCTCGGCGTCAAATATACTCTTGATGCGGATGAAACTGAAATTGCCGCAAGGATCGCCGCATGTGACATTATTGTTGATGCAATTCTCGGAACGGGCATAACGGGAATAGTTAAGGCTGAAGTTGCACGTGTGATAGAGCTCATCAATAATGCGGATAAGCATGTAATATCTGTTGATGTACCGTCGGGCATCAACGCAACCGACGGCAGTATATGCGGAGCTGCCGTGCATGCCGATGAGCTTATAGTGCTGGGCACGTTAAAGCAGGGATTGCTCTATTACCCTGCAAGAAGCTGCTTTGATAATGTTATTATAGACAAGATATCGATACCTGACAGCGTGTTTGAAGGGGTATCATGCAAAAGAGTGTTTACGGAGAATGAAATATCGAAGCTTTTTGCATCAAGACGTATGGATTCACACAAGGGGACATTTGGTAAGCTTGGTATAATTGCAGGCTCCGTAGGTATGACGGGTGCAGCTTGCCTCAGTGCACAGGCGGCATTGAGGAGCGGCGCGGGAATAATTCAACTTGCGGTACCGCAAAGCTTAAATCCGATATTTGAGGTCAAGCTTACGGAGCAGATGACCTGTCCCATGCCTGAAAATGAGCAGGGCGCATTGGCAAGGAGTCGTGAGCTCATAGATTTTTGCGATGGAAAAACGGCATTGGTGATAGGACCCGGGCTTTCACAAGGGTCACAGGGACAGCTCTTTATACCGGATATTTTGCACACGTTTAGCGGCACGGTGGTTATTGATGCGGACGGCTTGAACCTCATAGCAAAAAATCCGGAGGTTCTTCAGTGCGGGAAATGTGTTGTTACGCCGCATTTGGGAGAAATGTCAAGGCTTACGGGACTGACTGTTGAACAAATAGCAGCAAATCAGGCGGGTACGGCACTTGATTTTGCCAAAAAATATAATACAGTGGTCGTGTTAAAGAGCTATGTTACCGTAATTGCATCACCTGACGGAAATGTGGTATTCAACGTAACGGGTAACAGCGGCATGGCAACGGGCGGAAGTGGAGATGTTTTGTCGGGGATAATAGGCTCACTTGCAGCACAGGGATATACTGCATTTGAAGCGGCGGTTATAGGTGCATTTGTGAACGGAGCTGCCGCCGATACGGCTTGTGAGACTGTATCTCAAATTTCATTGTGCCCATCGGATACGGTGGAGTCGCTCAAGACAGTGTTAAAGCGTATTACGGGAAAATAACGCACAATATTTCTTTCTGTAAAATAAACTGTACTGATCGACCACGGAGGTACAGGTTATGCTTGAAAATGCTGAAAAGTGTATTGAAACAGAAAATTATATTACAAGGATACGCAGAATATCCGCAAGGGAAAAATATTGCAAAACGGAGTTCTTGCGTTTACTTATAAGCTTTTACTCGGAGAATAAGAGTCTGCTTATACCTGAAAATACGGCAATGAGCGGCAATACAAAACAAATGCATGCGTGCACGGCGGAAAAGGATATTGATTGTATTGCAATGTACGAGGAATACATTGCATTGATGGATGATGATACTGCAAGCATGATATGTGATGAATACAAAAACGGAAGGAGCTGACTTTTCTTTTGCAGAATATTTCTGATACAAAAAATTCGGGGAATGTCAGACGCGGTGAAATATATTATGCGGATCTCAGCCCGGT
>CAYOGO010000318.1:0-1773 GCA_964403405.1 uncultured Lachnospiraceae bacterium
GCGTTTGCAGGGCATTTATTATAGCACGCGCCGCAGCCTGTGCATTGATCGTGTAGAACAGAAAAAATCGTGTGTTTCAAATTCAATCACCTCTTGTCAAATCTCCTCTGAAGCATACACTTTTTTACAAACAGTATATCCTTGTAATAGTCAACAGATACTTTCCTGACATATTTCCATAGATCAAATTCATCCATTAATTTAGCAAAAGTATAGCAATGCTCTTGTGGCCTTTGGGTATTTTCATCTCGAATATCACGAACTACAAATACAAGTAGCCATTCCAAAAAATCTTTTCCATACGCGTCCAGCCACCCCTGTGATTTCCAATAGTCGCAAATAATTCTTATAAATGAAAGGTGTGTTTCAATGCGTTTGTCCATATCGCCTTGAAAGTTGTACATCAGGGAGCCTTCCCGATACCAACGGTAATGGTACAACTGGTCCTGAAGGAACACAAAGTGTTTGGCATGCGGGTATGTTTGAAGTAAGAATACCATATCCTCGCCATGACGCACATCGTCGCGGAACATAATCCCATTCTCATCAAGCAGCTCTTTACGAAACGCCTGATGCCATATAAAAGGTTTTACACTGGGCTCTTTAAACATTAGTTTAGCTGAAAAATTGTCATACCGTCTGGTAGGGCAGCTTAGCACACTATAATACCAAGGAGTGGGACGAGGGTGTACATGTGGAAAAATCCATGCGCCGAAAATTACAATATCAGTTGGTGCTTCCAATGTTTCAGTCCATACACGTTCACAAGCGGTTGGTTCCAGATAGTCATCCGCATCCAAAAACATAATATAGCGGCCCTGTGCTTGCTGCAATCCCGCATTACGTGCAGAAGAAACTCCACCATTGGATTTCGCAATAACGCGAATGCGGGAATCACAGGAAGCAAACTCATTTATTAGCGAAAGGGAGCGATCCGTGCTTCCATCATCGACACATATAAATTCGACATTATTCAGCGTTTGGGCAACGCAACTGCTCAAGCATGTACTCAAGTAGTTTTCAACGTTATATACTGGAATGATTACAGATATTTTCACCTGGGAAGCACTCATTTCCGTACCCTCCGAATGATTTTTTTGATGCCGTATTTGATTGTGTATATGAGTCCATGATCATGTACACAATCAAAGAATCCCATGACTTTATCTAGCCAATAAGGCGCAGTTACTCCCCAGACCTTTCGCGGAGGTCTGGTTTCCCATTTATAGTTTTCATCCAAAATGCCGGCTTTGATCTGTAGCTGTATTTGATGATATTTCAAAGGGTCTTCCATGATTTGATGTACTTTCGCCCATCTATACCACTCGAAGTAGGGCTTCTGTAAAAAGCCATCTTGCAGATGACTTTGAAAATCCGATTGAAAGCGCTGGATAAACTCTCTTTGCAAAGGTTCCGCCAACCGCTCATAATTCCACATGTAGCTATCATATTTTATACGAACCATAACCGGAATTAGCTTTGCTTTCTTTAGCGGCTGGGCATCCAGGAATCGTTCTATTGCGTCATATTCGTCACATACACAGTAGACTTTGCCAGGGTTATTGATAGAGGAAGATTCGTTATCTTGTCGATAATGCAAAAAACAATCTTCCATCAGTCGAACACGTTTTGCTAATGTCCATACCTTAAAATTAAAGCTTGTATCCTGGAATGATGCTCCAGGCGTTTCATTGAAACGGATACAGTTATTTCGAATGAAATCCTTGCGGTAAATAGCAGACCAAATAGTCGGCTTGATATTAAAAAACTCTG
>CAYOGO010000319.1:0-1772 GCA_964403405.1 uncultured Lachnospiraceae bacterium
ACAGTACCCTTTATTGTGCTCACATCGATATTCGGAGCACTTATTATTTCATTTTTATGTGTCTCTGCCTCTGAAAGATACTTTTTTGCAACATCCCTGTCAAGCCTTGCCCAATCGTACGTTACTCCGTCATCATAATTCATGACAAAGTCACGATTTTCCGCAATAAGCGTATCCGTATCGATATTACAGCCCTTTTTGAGCATAACAAAATATTTTATAGTCAAAACGGCATTATGAGGTATGTTTTCCTTTTCATTGCCGAAGAAAAACACTTCAAGCTTTTCGATATTATCCTCAATGTCAAACAAAGGTCTTCCCTGTGCATGATCGGACAGATCAAGCTCCAGCTCATAAAGACCTTTATTTTCGCACGTTGTGCAGTCAAAATCAAGTTCAAACCTGTCGCAATACCAATGCACGCTTATTTTTTGAGGTACATCGATATTCTCCACGCCAAATGCGACCTTCACTATTGGATATTCATCCGCATTTACACCAAGGATCTGCGTATTCACTCCGCAAAACGGAGCTCTCTCGTCCATTACGGACTGAGGAAATCTGTTTAATTGCATGCAAATAAGCTCCGGAATATCCGAAGCTTTATTCTCATTTACAGACATATTTGTACATAAGCCCGTACCTGCTCTCCACAAATACACAGCGGGAAAAAACCTATACTGTTCCATAATACACTCTCCTTCAAGAATCGATGCTTATGCTTACAAAGCTACCTTGCACCGTTGCCCGTAAATATCACCTTCACCGTATTAAATATACACTTAAGGTCCATCATAACGGAGCGATTTTTTATATAGTCTATATCGTAATCGATCTTTTCTTCGGGAAGCAAATCATAACCGCCATTCACCTGTGCATGGCCTGTAAGACCCGGCTTAACGAGCATTCTTTGTCTGAAGCCCTCAATATACAGGTCAAAAAGGTTGTAGAATTCCGCTCTTTCCGGTCTGGGACCCACAATGCTCATCTGACCGAGCAATATGTTTATGCACTGAGGAAGCTCATCCAAGCGTGTCTTTCTTAAAATTCTGCCGACACGTGTGACTCTCTCATCGGACTCGGTTGCCCATCTTATGCCTTCCTTTTCTGCATCGATTATCATCGATCTGAATTTAATTATTTTGAACGGTTTTTCCTTATATCCCAATCTCTCCTGAACAAAAAAAGCCGGTCCTTTTGAATCTGCTTTTATTATTATCGCTATCACGAGCATGGGAATAAAACCTACGATGAGCACTGCCAACGAAACGATTATATCAAACAAACGCTTGAAAATATCGTACACAGGTTTTCTTTTTACATTTTCGATCTTTTCTGCTTTATATAGTTCCTTCCCTTTTACAAACTTATCAAACATCTCCCCGTAAAGAGCGTTCTTAGCCTCAAGGTCAAGAATTTCTTTATTATCAGTCATTTTAATATCACTACCGTCTTTTATTTACAATGTGGAATATGTGTACCTAAATAATATACAGTTCGACAAATCTATACACATTTTTGCTTATATATTGTACCATTAAATCCGCTTTATGTCAATAGATAATCACATTTTGCAATAAGCTTACTTGGCAAAAGTGAATTAACTTTGGAAATTCACTTTATTTACTTTTTTATATTCCCAATGATAAAAAGTGCTTGACAAAAAGCAGATTTTTTAGTATAATATGCATTGTAAATGTGACTTGCAGTTATGTTTTGCGCCCATAGCTTAGCGGATAAAGTGTTCGGCTACGAACCGAAAGACCGGGGGT
>CAYOGO010000320.1:0-1771 GCA_964403405.1 uncultured Lachnospiraceae bacterium
CTGTAAAAATAACACTTTACCCGAATGACGCACCGAATACGGTAAGAAATTTTATTTCGCTTGCAAACAGCGGTTATTATGACGGTCAGAAGATATTGAGGATCAGCGATGAATTCTGTGTACAGTTCGGTTCTCCGAACGGCACTATGTCGGGAGGTCCAGGTTATACGATAGACGGAGAATTTACGCGTAATGGTTTTACGCAGAATACATTAAAGCATGCGGAAGGCGTTATTTCAATGGCGAGATCAAATGACTATAATTCTGCTGGCTCACAGTTCTTTTTCTGTTTGGGAAAGGGGCTTTCATCATTGGAAGGTCAGTATGCTACCTTCGGTAAGGTCACCCAGGGATTTGATATAATCAAAAAGGTTGCATCCGCAGAGCATGACAGCTCTGTCGGCAAAAATGACGGTGTTCCGTATGAGGATATAATAGTAACATCGATAAAAGTAGATACAAAGGGCATCAATTATAAAGCACCTAAAATAAATAAATAAATTTACCTCGTTAAGCGGACTTGCAATATAAAATTGCAGAGGTAAGCATGAGTAAAATGTCCGTAAAGCTTTACAAAGGAGAATTTATGAACGAGAATTTTTGGGCCGGATTTAACGGTACAAAGTGGAAAGAAAATATAGATGTAAGCGATTTTATTTTGCAGAATTATACTATATATGAGGGAAATGAGGATTTTCTTGCAGGACCTACCGACAGAACAAACAGGCTCCATAAAAAAATGGACGAAAAGTTTGCAGAAGAGAGAGAAAAGGGAGGCGTTTTGGGCATAGATACCGAAACGGTTACATCGCTCAGTAATTACCCTGCCGCATATCTTGATAAGGATGATGAAATAATCGTCGGCTTTCAGACGGGTGAACCCCTCGTGAGAGAGGTAAATCCATTTGGCGGAATAAGAATGGTAAGAACCGCATGTGAGGCATACGGATACAAGCTCTCCGAAAAGGTCGAGGAAGAATTTAAGTACCGCACAACTCATAATGACGGTGTTTTCAGAGTTTATACGGACGATATGAGGGCTGCACGTCATGCAGGCATAATTACGGGTCTTCCGGATGCGTACGGCAGAGGACGTATTATAGGCGACTACAGGCGTATTGCTCTTTATGGAGTTGACTACCTCATAGAGAAAAAGACAGAGGATAAAAAGCGTTACGGTGAGAATGTAATGCTTGATGAGAATATACGTGTGCTTGAGGAGCTGCACAGACAGATAGATTTCCTCAAGAAACTCAAGGCTATGGCTCAAACGTACGGCTTTGATATTTCTATGCCTGCAACAAATGCAAGAGAGGCATTTCAGTGGGTGTACTTCGGTTACCTTGCTGCCAATAAGGAGCAGAACGGTGCTGCAATGTCATTGGGAAGAACAAGCACATTCCTTGATATTTACATCGAAAGAGACCTGGCAAACGGTACTCTAACAGAGATAGAGGCACAGGAGATCGTGGATCAGTTTGTAATGAAGCTCAGAATGATGCGTCATTTGCGTACGCCCGATTACAATGATCTTTTCGGCGGAGACCCTATGTGGATAACGGAATCCCTCGGAGGTATGACGGCTCAGGGCAAAACACTTGTAACAAAGAACACTTATCGCTTCCTGCACACACTCTACAATCTCGGACCTGCACCGGAGCCCAATCTTACGGTTTTGTGGTCAAACAGCCTGCCTGAGAATTTTAAGAGGTACTGTGCAAGGGTATCAATAGATACGGATTCCATACAGTACGAGAATGATGATGTAATG
>CAYOGO010000321.1:0-1759 GCA_964403405.1 uncultured Lachnospiraceae bacterium
ACTCTTACCTTATCCATAAAAAATCCTCCGATCATCTCAAAAACACCCACAAGAGCAAGTGTTTTTTTAATTCTGTTTGATAGCATAATTTTATTATATTTTTACTCATTTGTCAAGGTCTTTTTTATAAAAGTAGAAAAAAATATAAATTTTTTACAAAAGCATTGTCAAAAATACGCTTATGAAGCATCATAACGGCGTGTTTTGTCAATATTTCATTTTACCCCTTGCAAACGTTCGGAATTTATGCTATAATAACTGTAAACAAGGAACAAGCTTCGTTTGCTCTAATACAATTATTGAAACATTTCATTATGTTATAATATCCACAACAACAAGCTTCTCGGTAATATCGGGGCTCTTCCGTTTTTTTCGTAACAAAAGCGGGGATCACCGACGCACTGCCGGGCAATATTTACAAGCATCAGGCGAATTACCCCGTGTACTTCGCCGTATAGTTATTTATGAATGGAGAAAATATGTATCTTATAGTAGGTCTGGGCAATCCCGGAGAAAATTACACTCTTACAAGACACAATGCAGGATTTCTTGCCGTGAGCAAGATCTCCGAAAAATACAACATACCGCTTTCGTTTGCGGGATATCATGCCATTTACGGCATAGGCAAGATCCACGGAAAGGAGGTCATGCTCGCTCAGCCGCAAACGTTTATGAATGATTCCGGTATCAGCGTAAAGGCTCTTATGAATCATTTTCATATTCCGCTCAAAAATATCGTTGTAATATACGATGACATGGACATTGAGCTCGGACAGCTTCGCATCAGAGAGCGCGGCAGTGCAGGCACTCACAACGGAATGCGTTCCATCGTAAATGAGCATCTGAAAACACAGGACTTCCCCAGGATAAGAATAGGCATAGGCAAGCCCGATCCCAACAAAGAGAATATAATTCAGTACGTGCTCGGTAAATTCCGCAAGGATGAATTACCTGTATTCATTGACACTCTCGACAAGGTGATCGGTGCGGTTGAGGTGATCGTTACAAAGGGTATTGATGTTGCCATGAACCAATACAACCAGAAAAAGATCTCCTACAACGAGATACGTGAGCAACTGCTTACGGAAATGGGCATAAAGATTCCCAAATGATACAAGACAGCATAATTCAGAACATAAAAAAAGGCGTTGATCTCGGTGTTACGGCACAATCAGAAACTGCGGTATACTTCCTCCTGTCACAGGTAAGCAATACGCTTGACTGTCCGCTGATAGTGATAACCAAAAATGACGCCGAAGCAAGACGCACGGTTGACGAATTGTCAGCCTTTATCGACACCGATATATATTGGTACCCCAAGCAGCAGCTTTCATTTCACGACCTTGAAGCTGAAAGCTCAGATATAAGAGCATACAGAATGCAGGCGATCAACGCCGTCCTAAACGAGGAAAAGCCCGTCATAGTCACAACGCTTGAGGGGCTTTGTACGCCGTTGACCGAAAAGGCATTATTTAACATATCCTCTGTTGCAGTGGGCGATATTGTCGACATAAATGAGCTGAGAAGCAGGCTTACGGACTTAGGATATGAGAGCGTTTCGATAGTTGAGGGACGCGGTCAGTACAGCATCAGAGGAGGAATTACGGATGTTTTTCCCCCGAACCTTGATGCGCCACTCAGAATCGAATTTTTTGATAATGAAGTGGAATCGATACGTACATTTGACGTAATATCACAGCGTTCGCTTGAAAAAGCAAATAAGCTTTTCATCCTTCCTGCAAGTGAATTTATAGTACCG
>CAYOGO010000322.1:0-1755 GCA_964403405.1 uncultured Lachnospiraceae bacterium
GGCTTATGTTGACGACCACAGGGACAAGGTCGATCCCTCGCTTCACGGAGTGGATTTTATGCAGGGTGATGTGGTTACAACGCTCATAACATGCGCTCACGGTCAGACGATAGAGCTCAGACTTGACACTTGCTTGCCACGCCGTTATGACAGAGAATTTACCGTACACGGAACACATGCATACAGCCGTAATTTTGAATTGAAACTCACAAATGAGGATCATGACACCATACACAATATGAATGATCTCAAGTATATTCTTCCGCTATGCTGGACGGATATGACGGAAGAAGGCAGAGCACTCGGTCACGGCGGTATGGATGGTATAGAGTTCAGAGTTTTTGTTGATTGCCTTAAAAACGGAAAACCAATGCCCATTGATGTTTACGATGCTGCATCGTGGATGTGCATATCATGTCTCAGTGAGGCTTCAATAGCACAGGGTGGTATGCCGCAAGCAATACCTGATTTTACTCACGGTCAGTGGCTTATAAGACCTCTTGAGGACGTTGTTGAATTCCCTGATATTGAGCTCGGCGATATTAAATAATAAAAGGATCCTGCTTTTTTTGCAGGATTTTTTATTTGACATCGGCATTAAAGTTTGGTATAATAACAAATAAGAATATGGGTATCGGAGGTCGTTGTATGGATCATATATATGAGCCTGAACGTGAAACAAAAATAACGCATACATGCGACGTTATTGTTTGTGGAGGAGGAATTGCGGGTATTGCCGCGGCACTCGCTGCACGAAGAAACGGAGCTGATGTTATACTTATAGAAAAAGAATTTATGCCGGGCGGTCTTGCAACATTGGGGATCGTAACGGTATATCTTCCTCTTTGCGACGGTTGCGGTCACCAGGCAATTTACGGTATAAGTGAAGAATTGCTTAAGCTGTCCGTTTCAAGAGGTATAGAGGAGAACTCAAAAAGGCATCCCTCCGGATGGCTTAACAACGGCAGCATGGAAGATAAAATAAAATACCGTTATCAGGTACAATATAATCCCTTGGTTTTTGCCGCCGATGCAGAAAAACTGTTGATAAACGAGGGCGTTGAAATACTGTACGGCACCATGGCTGTCGGAACGCTTGTAGATGACAGTCGCATAACGGCTGTCATTGTTGAAAATAAGTCCGGCAGATCGGCAATAGAGTGCAAAACAGTCGTTGATTGCACAGGAGACGCCGATATTTGCATGATGTCGGGAGAGGCTTGTGCAAGCTATTCGTACGGCAATGTCCTTTCGGGATGGTACTATTCGCATTGCAATAGTAACGGCGTAGAATTGGTACAGCTTTCGGAGCCATACAGAGCATTACTGAACAATGGCAGTGACGTTCACAGATTCAGCGGGCTTGATGCAGGTGAATTGAGCCGCATAATGGTGCTGTCAAGGGAATTTGCAATGTCGGATATAGAAAAACGCAGACAAACAATGCCGGATGCAGTACCGACCATGTTCCCCTCGATACCTCAGCTTAGGATGACACGACGTATATGCGGCATAAAAACAGTTGATGAGGACGACCGTAAATATTATCCCACAAGCATCGGCGTTACGGGTGATTGGAGAAAAAGAGGCCCACTGTTTGAGATACCGTTTGAAGCATTGTTTGGAAAAAAAGTGAAAAATCTCATAACAGCAGGCAGGAATATTTCCGCAACAGATAATATGTGGGATGTTACAAGGGTAATACCCGTATGTGCGTTGACAGGTCAGGCGGCAGGCACAGCTGCAGCAATGTTC
>CAYOGO010000323.1:0-1745 GCA_964403405.1 uncultured Lachnospiraceae bacterium
CACTCATAGCGGTTCAAAATACACAGATCCCTGTGCAAAACACATTATCAGTACATAAAACAGATCGGCAGAGAAACAGCATCTCCGCCGATCAACATAAATATCATCGATTACAAGCTGCTGATCGTCTCCATTATGTAATCAGCAAACTCCTGTGATGTACAGCCCGTGTCACGACCCGTAACAACTAACTTTTTCTCCGTCTGTGTGCATATCTCAAGAGCCTTGAAAAGACGCTTTGCCTCACTCACATATCCAATGTGCTCAAGCAGCATTGCAGCCGCACGGATTATACTACTCGGATCGGCATACTGTGTTCTGCCCTCATTTACCATTCTGACGCCTGAGCCGTGGATAGCCTCAAACATAGCATATTTCTTACCGAGATTTGAACTTCCTGCCGTACCAACACCGCCCTGGAATTCCGCAGCCTCGTCCGTTATGATGTCACCGTAAAGGTTCGGCAATACCACTACCTTGAAATCCTTACGACGCTTTGGATCTATGAGCTTTGCGGTCATAATATCAATGTACCACTCATCGCATGTGATCTCTGGATAATCCTTTGCGATGTCTCTTGCAATGTCAAGGAACATGCCGTCAGTCGTCTTTATTATGTTTGCCTTCGTTACGACCGTGACACGATTTCTGCCCGTTTTTCTGGCGTAATCAAAAGCTGCCTTTATTATTCTGTATGAGCCCTCATATGTTGTGACCGTAAAGTCAAGGCCAAGGTCCTCATTTACTCTTATGCCCTGGCTGCCGAGAGCATATGCACCCTCCGTGTTTTCACGGAAGAACACCCAATCTATTCCCTCTGTGGGTATGCTGACGGGGCGTACATTTGCAAAAAGGTCAAGCTCCTTACGCATTGCAACGTTTGCGCTCTCGATATTCGGCCACGGATCGCCTGCTTGAGGAGTCGTTGTGGGTCCCTTAAGTATGACATCGCACTTTTTCAATTCATCAAGCACATCGCTCGGAATTGCCTGATTATGCGCAACTCTGTTCTCTATCGTCAAGCCCTCAATGTCAACAAGCTGCACCTTTCCGGATGCTACTTCGTCTTTAAGGAGGTACTCAAGAACACGCTTTGCCTGAGCAGTAATTGCCGGGCCGATTCCGTCGCCACCGACTATGCCTATTTTTATGCTGTCCAAGGCAGAATAATCAACAAAAGCATTTTGTGCCTTCATGTTTTCGATCCTGTCAAATTGCTTGTTGAGGATCGTTTCAATGTGATTCTTCACATTGCTTATACATTCATTTCTATCCATACATTTACCTTTATGCGTAAAACGCTCTTTCCATAAAGTTTTTATTTTCCGAATTACAGTTGTCACACGATCAAAAGTCAGCACCATTGTATGCACGGTATATCACGTTACAGACATATGCATCAGCACAGCGGACAATAAGTCTGAAAAAAACACTTACGCTTTTGTCTGCGTACATTATACCACAAACAAAAATGCTTGCTTGCAAGGGCATTTTTGCGACGTGATTCAATGTAGCAGACCTGTGCATCAGCACAGCGGACAACAGTCCGCAAAAACGTTTACGTTTTTGTCTGCGTACATTATACCACAACATACAAATAATTACAATTCTTATTTTACGTTGCAGTGCTGACCCATATTACTTCAAATTTTTGCTTAAAAAATGCTCAAGTCTGTCACAAACGGTGCAGAGTGTTTCCTTATCGGGAAGGTATACCAATCTAAAATGTCCCGGGTCCTCTATAT
>CAYOGO010000324.1:0-1731 GCA_964403405.1 uncultured Lachnospiraceae bacterium
TGGCATAAATCTTGTCCTCCTTATTTATTACTTCTTGCCCTTAGCTGCACCGGCCTTGGCACGCTTAGCACCGTACTTGGAACGAGCCTGGCGTCTGTTTGCAACACCTGCTGTATCCAATGTACCTCTGATAATATGATAACGTACACCAGGCATATCCTTAACTCTGCCACCTCTTATAAGAACAACTGAGTGCTCCTGGAGATTGTGACCAACACCCGGAATATATGCTGTAACTTCTATACCGTTTACAAGTCTAACTCTGGCAATCTTTCTCAAAGCTGAATTCGGCTTTTTAGGCTTGTCTGTCTTAACTACTGTGCAAACGCCTCTCTTTTGAGGGCTCTCCTGCAATGCCGGAGATGCTGACTTCTCAAAACTCTTGTCTCTTCCCTTGCGTACTAACTGATTTATTGTCGGCATGGGACTCCTCCTTCTGGTCTTTTCAATGAATTATTTTCTAAATATTTCTCTGCTGTACTCATAGCGTGCCGAAATTCCCGGTCAGCATAACCCAAAAATACAACGGGGTTCCGTATCTCGAAACGATACTCGCAAGCACAGAATTTTTTCGTTACAAAACGAGGGAAAGCCTATACCGTCCCTCAATTCATACATTGCATATTATACCACAAAAATCCGCTTTTTGTCAAGATAATTTATTCTTATCCGACTCCCGTAAAGCAAAAATACATTTAGTAAAAAATGCTTTTTTTTAGCTCAAAAATCACAATATATTGTTTTTTGGGGTATTTTTTATGTATAAAACCGATAAATATGAGATTTTATGCAATTTTTAAACTTTTTGTTAATTTTTTCGATTTCGGAGGGATTTTCTCCTCCGAAATCGAAAATTATTATATTTATTCTTCTATACCGTCATCTGCAACAGCTTCTGTTACAAATTCGTCCTCAACGATTCCAATCTCCTCGTCAGCCGTTACAGCATCATCAAATGTCTGCTCTGGCATATTCTCCAGATCCATATTGATCTCAACATTCTGGTAGTAAGGAATACCCGTACCTGCGGGAATAAGTTTACCCATAAGAACGTTTTCCTTAAGGCCTGCAAGATGGTCAACAGAGCCCTTTACGGATGCATCCGTAAGTACCTTTGTTGTTTCCATGAATGATGCAGCAGAGAGGAATGAATCCGTTGCAAGTGCAGCCTTTGTAATGCTCATGAGGACTCTTGTGCCCACCGCCGGTGTGCCGCCCTCTGCAATAACCTTCTTGTTCTCTTCTTCAAATTCATGTATGTCAACAACACTGCCGGGAAGCATTCTCGTTGTGCCGTCTTCCTCAATCTTGATCTTACGAAGCATCTGACGAACTATGATCTCAATGTGCTTATCATTAATATCGATACCGTACTGCTGGTAAACCTTTTGTACCTCGCAAAGGATATAATTACGAACACCCTCAACGCCCTTAATATCAAGAATATCATGCGGATTGAGTGAACCGAGCGTAAGAGGATCTCCCGCCTCTATCATATCGCCATCATGAACACGAAGCTCTGAATTGTACGGAATATGATATGTCCTTGTTTCGCCATCCTCGCCAACTACATTTACCTCGCGACGCTTATTGCCATCGGTAAATACGATATTTACCTTACCGCTTATTTCCGTTACGACTGCAACACCCTTAGGCTTTCTTGCCTCAAAGAGCTCTTCAACTCTCGGAAGACCCTGAGTAATATCACCACCTGCGACACCGCCGGAGTGG
>CAYOGO010000325.1:0-1702 GCA_964403405.1 uncultured Lachnospiraceae bacterium
GTGTAAGCACTGCCAAAACAATAAGCACCATAACACTTACAGCTGCAAGTATGATGTAGAGATCCATTTCCCAGCTTTGACCTGCCTGAGGATCATCTGGATCAATGGGAAGCTCCTCAACCTTGAACTGCCAATCAAGCTCTGCAACTTGATTCTGAAACTCATCACCGAGAGTTATCGGAACATTCAACGATACATCAAGATCTACCTTTGCGCCCGAATAGAATGTTCCGAGGCACACCCAATCCGTCAGCTGAGCTGTCTGGTCGGCAGGCGCACTAAACAAAACCGATTTACCGTCCTGCTTAACGGAAAGCGTCAGCTCAGAGAGCAGGTCCTCATTTTCCGTTGCGCCAAGCGACTTTATATAAAGCTTGATCTTAATTTTATTTGATATCTTGTTCTTGACTGTTATCTTTTGAGTCAATGTATCACCCGGCATGGCACTCTTTAAGTTCTCGAAGAGGTCAGTCGGTGAGTCCTTACTTCCGGGAGCAAACACAAACTTTTTTGCATCACCGTCATAAGTAACTGAGCTGTCAGCAAATGCGGTCATTGTTGAGCTGAATGCGATGCACACAACAAAAGCAACTATAAAAATCTTACAAAGTACCTTTTTCATATTTACCTCCTGCTCATTCTGCCTCTATCGGATCGGGAATAACTATCTTGCCGTTTGTGTCAACCGAAACACCCCAAGCCTCAGTAACTGCCTTCTGCGGATCAGCCTGCACTGACTGTGAAATGATCTCGATCGATAAGTTATAACCCTCCGGGATTACGGTATCATCCTTAAGCTTTGCATTTCTGAACAGATCGCTTGTTTTGGCATTTGCCTGCAATGCACTCGCATAGTAATAAAAACCGTCATTACCCTTTAACCAATCAGTTCCAAGCAACCAATCACATGTGTAATCAGTGCCCTCAACGGGAGCCACAGGTGCAACACCTGCATCAGTCTTCCATGTTACAACCACAGCAACACGAACATAAACATCGATATTGCCGCTGTTTTTGAACGCAACGGACTCTTTTACCGCCTGATCATCAGGTATTTCCTCAACAATGGTGATATCCGTATTCGGCGTGCCGAAAATATTTGTTATTATACCTGTTTTATCTTCAATCAAAGCCAACGAGCCACCAACAACGGCGATGAGCAATGCTATTGTCGCAATCGTTAAAACAACGCTGCCTTTTATACGCTTAACTATTGCCTTCATATTAGTTCACCTCCGCTGTGATCTTATCATCTTCGTAAATGTTATCAACAGAAGCTTCGTCATCGATCCACTTGTCGTTTTCACGAACGTTTTCAAATGTTACCGTTGTACCGCTCGCAACGAGATCAGCATCCTGCTCTGCATCCTTGGGCTCATAACGCCATGACCAACCCGAAAGCTCTGTAACTGTGTACTTACCTGTCGGAAGATCCTTGATAACAACACTGCCATTGCCCTTTACAGTAACAGTCAGGCTTATATCCTTTGTATTTGCATCATCGGCGGCACCGACAACACTGAATATGAATGTCAAATTGCTATCGCCCGAAGCAACACCTGTCTTCTTTATGGTGAGATCGGCACTGTTTGGTGCAAACTTTGCGTAATACGTTGCTGCTGTGTAGTATCCGCCCTCCTTTTGTGGAGTGATCTTACCTGTAGAATCAACCCATGTTGAGTCAACGGGCTGTGTGCAAGCC
>CAYOGO010000326.1:0-1698 GCA_964403405.1 uncultured Lachnospiraceae bacterium
CTCCGACGGTACAAACGCATGCATTCTGATAAAAAGGCACAAGCCCGATGTTGTAATACTCAATATGATGTTATCCTCGGTGGACGGTCTTGGTGTTATTGAAAATATAAACAATTCCTTACAGCAAAAACCGAAGATAATATGTATTTCAAGTATTCAAAATGACTTCATGATACAACAGGCATTTGCCCTCGGTGCCTCATACTTTGCAACACTGCCGATAGAGACCGCAATTCTTGTACAGCGTGTGACAGATGTATGCAACAGTATTCCCGTACATACACAGAGCTTATCCGCAACAACAAATACGACCTCACAAAGCAGCGTTGAGGAACAAACAAAATCCATACTCCTTGCCATAGGTATTCCCGCAAACATAAAGGGATACCCCTATTTATGCGAGGCTGTGAGTCTTGCAGTCAAAAACAGGGAAATAGTTAATAAGATAACAAAGGAATTATACCCCGAAATTGCAAAGAAATTCAATACAACCGCAAGCAAGGTGGAGCGTGCGGTTCGCCATGCGATAGATGTTGCATGGAACAGAGGTAAAATAAAGAATATGAACGAAATTTTCGGTATTGAGATCTTTTCGCCAAATGAAAAGCCTACAAATGGTGAATTTGTCGCGCTGATGGCGGACAGGATCACCTCATCCGCATCAGCTTCTCGAAAAAGCAGATAAGATACAAAAAAACGGCGGCAATGTGATTGCCGCCGTCTCATTTTACCTTATCCGCATATTACTGCTTAACTGATCTTTTCTTCTTGTTAAGAACTACTGTTGCACTTGTCAATGCTGCCATGGATACTATGAGTAATATCCAGAATGTCATATCATTGTCACCTACAATAGGCTCTTCAAGCTGAGGTATCTCAGTTCTCTCGTTACGTGTTGCTCCGCATGTCTTACATTCCTCATGCTTATATCCGGGCTCCGTATATGAAGGCTCCTTGTCAACTACCCATTCAAATGAGTGAGCACCCTTATTGAACTCTTTATCGCAATCATCACAGTTCTGCCAATGATCGTCATCGTCCCAATCCCATGTAAGGTTGCTGTGAGCACATGTAACCTTTATTGTTCTGTATCTGTAAACATTGCCGTCACCGTTCATCCAAATAAATGGGATAACGTCATCCTCAATAGAATTGCTTCTGTTGTTTGCAACGTTAATAACACTATTACCTGCATGTGAAGCGGAAGCTACCTTTTCATATTCGTAGCCGGTTTGAGGTGTGCCGTTTACATAGTAAACAACAACTTCGCCTGTGAAAGCATTATCAAGACCTTCCTTACGAGACTGACCTGAAATAAGGTACAGGTTGCCGTCAGTTGTCTGATACATACGGAATGTGCAGTTATAATCCAACGGAGCATCATCAATTATCTTTGTGGAGGACAATTTTTTGATGTTTGAAGGATTGCTTATATCGATAACATCGTGATACCATGATCTTTCAGTTCTCTCTCTTGTATATGCTGCCAAAAGGTATTCCTTGGCATAAATAACATGGAGGTAACCGGCATCATCAAGATATGTATCGCCGCCGTTGTTGTTCTGGAAGTTAGGATATTCGTTTATCTTTCTGTACTCAAGCTTATAACGATCTTCCTGTGTTCCCTGTACTCTGCTGTAATCAGCTTCTGCAACAACAAACTTCTCATATTCTTCCTCATATACATCGGGGATGTAG
>CAYOGO010000327.1:0-1697 GCA_964403405.1 uncultured Lachnospiraceae bacterium
CCGTTATACTCATCCGAATGAAGCAAAATATTCCTGGTGGAGCTATATGTTCCATGCAAGGGAGAAAAACGTCGGATGGAGAATAGATTATTTTATCATATCCGACAGAATAAAGGACAGAATAACAAGCACGGATATACTCAATGACGTTATGGGAAGCGATCATTGTCCGGTAGTACTTGACATAAAATTGTAAATATAAAGCAGCCGGGACTTGTATCTTCGGCTGTTGTTATTTTACAGGAAAATTGCTGCAACCGACGGTTGCAAAAATAGCACTTTGCAGGTTGTTGTATTTGTTGGTGTTTTCTGCTATAATACAGATAAACTAACCGAAAGAGGTGATATTATGGTAATAGGTGAATCAATAAGTAGGTTGAGAGAAACTGCAGGTATCTCACAGGAACAGTTTGCAGAATTGTTCGGAGTTTCAAGACAGTCGGTACAAAAATGGGAAAACGGTACTTCGATGCCGGAGCTTGAAAAATTGGTTAAAATTGCCAAGTATTTTGATATTTCGCTTGATGCGTTGGTATTAAAAAACAATACCCGTATTACGGAGGAGCTGCATTACAGCAAAACATTAAAGCCAAAATACAGTAATATCCATGAATGGGAATCATACTCATCAAACTTGATTGTTGAGTATAAGCAATCAACGGAGGAGGGCTTAGATCTCTCTGCATATGCGGATATATTTGCGGCAACTTCAAGACTTCCGAAAAATGAAAAAAACGTATAGGCGATGTGTTGTTTGACGTTGTGGTCAATGCAAACATGAGGGAAGGCTATGCTTATGTTGAACCTTCAACGCTTGATGAAATCAAAAATTTGAGAAAAGGTGACGTACAGTTCCTTTCGGTTGATAAAAAACAGTTAAAAAATAAGATCCACGGTGCGTGGATGGGCAGAATTTGCGGATGCTTGCTTGGTAAGACAGTAGAGGGAATCATGACGGATGAATTGATACCCTTCCTCAAGGAAACCGATAATTATCCAATGCACAGATATATTCTGTATAGTGACCTCA
The DNA here is from genome assembly GCA_964403405.1 of uncultured Lachnospiraceae bacterium. Lineage (GTDB taxonomy): Bacteria > Bacillota > Clostridia > HGM11327 > HGM11327 > SIG351. The sequence goes on from CAYOGO010000327.1 coordinate 1,031, forward strand.
ACGAGGATATATTGAATAAATATTATTTCAGATTTGCGTATAGGTGCTATGCGGACCGTGTTGATGGTATGCCTGTGGATGATGATACAAACTATGTTGTCCTGGCACAGAAGATAATCGACACATACGGCAGAAATTTTACACCATACGACGTTTCGAGAATGTGGCTTACATTGCAGAGCAAGGATGCATACTGTACGGCGGAAAGAGTTGCTTTCTGTAATTTTGTAAAGGGCTTTGAGCCACCGGAATCCGCTAAATATAAGAATCCGTATCGTGAATGGATAGGAGCACAGATTCGTGGAGACTATTTTGGCTATATCAATCCCGGAGATCCCGAGCTTGCGGCTGAAATGGCGTTCAGAGATGCTTCGATATCACATACAAAGAACGGAATTTACGGCGAAATGTTTGTTGCGGCAATGCTTGCGGTTGCGGCTTGCACTGATAACATAGAGGACATAATTTTAGGCGGACTTGCACAGATACCGCATACCTCAAGACTGCATGAAGCAATAATGAGTGTTATGGACAGTTTTAACGGCGGTGCTTCCTCTGCGGAATGCTTTGCAAAGATACACGAGAGCTTTAACGAGCATAGCTCTCATGATTGGTGTCATACCATATCAAATGCAATGATCGTTGCGGCAGCATTGCTCTACGGAAA
>CAYOGO010000328.1:0-1677 GCA_964403405.1 uncultured Lachnospiraceae bacterium
GCATACTGCTGGTGTATGACGACTTTTCTGCGCCCGGCGCGCTTGTCCGCTGGAACGGGCTTTGTCAGGCGGTGGACGCTGAGCTGCGCGCCATCGACGAAGCCGTGTCCGCCTCGATTGAGACCAGCGATGTCGCCCGATTCAATCAGCTCTCCTGCGGCGAGAGCCTTGCTGTGAGTCCGGTCACCGCCGCGCTGATCGAAGCCGCGCAGGAATATTACCTGCTGACCGATGGCCTGTACGACCCCAGCGTCGCTATGCTCACCGATCTGTGGGGCTTTTCCCCTCGCTTTACGTCTTACGCCGGGCCGCAGACCGCCTATGATCGTGCGCGCAATGCAGACGGCAGCTTTTCCCTGCCCGACGAAAAGTACATCAAAGCCTTTTGCCATCTGGCGGATTTCAGCCGCATCGAGCTCACCGGGGACGAAGAACACGGCTATGCGCTGCACAAGAATATCCCGGACATAACGGTAGATGGTGTAACCTACTGCGCCAGAATCGATCTGGGCAGCATCGCCAAAGGCTACGCGGTCGATCGCGTGCTCGCGCTCATGCGGGAGGCCGGGTATGAATACGGCTATTTCAACTGCGGGCGCAGCAGCATGGGCTTTCTGAAAAGCAATTCCAAGCGCTCCCAGCAGGAAGGCAGCGTGGATTATCTTTTGGATATCGCCAAGCCCCGTCCCGGCGGAAATGATGACGCGAGCTTCCTGCGCATTCCTTTGCATGATGCAAGTACCTCCACCAGCGGCGACGTGGACCACTGCTACATGGTGGACGGCGTGATCTACTGTCACATCATCAATCCAAAGACTGGCTGGCCGATGAACACACCCGCCTCCGCAGATACGCAAAGCGGTATTGCGCTGGCAACCGTCATCGGCGAGAGCGCAATGGAAGCCGATATCCTCTCCACCGCGCTGTGCCTGATGGGTACAGAAAAAGCGCCTGCGTTTTTCAGCGAGCGCCTTGAAGGCGAATATGATATGGTGCTGACGATGTATGATGAAGAGATGAATCTTTCATATATTACGTCGCTTGATCGGAGCGCTTTTCATCTTCTGGATGACGCTTATCTTCAATCCGACTGATTCCCATGCATGCGTTCCAGATTCTCGGCCACCTGCATATAATACATCTTAACCGCCTTTTTGGTTTCCGTCGATATCCCCGCGTACATGGTGCCGTCTATGCGTTCCATATAGTTTTCAAGATAATCGTCACAGATTTTCCGTCCGAAGTCCGACATATATACCGCGTGAATTCTTTTGCTGCGTTCCTCATCTGACTGTATAATCATTCCATTTTCCAACAGCGCTTTCACACCGACAGAAACATTGGGCAACGCCAGTCCCGCTTCATGTGCAATCTGCGTCAGGGACATGGGCTCGTTCGCGTAGTAGAGGCATTGCAATATCCAGTTGTGCGAAAACAGCAGCGTATGCTTTAATTCGTATTTCTGCGTTAATTCCAGAAAGGCGGCTTCTACCTCTTTTTGAAATTCAGACATCAATATGCGTCTGTATTTGAACAGATTAAAAGAATACTCGCGCACCATTGCGATAAAAGCCCCCTTTATTTCTCACTCATTTTATTATACGGGTTTCTTCCGATTTGTCAAACGAAAAGCGGCCGCCAAAGCAGCCGCTTTTCTATTTGAGAAAAGAAGGAAAA
>CAYOGO010000329.1:0-1673 GCA_964403405.1 uncultured Lachnospiraceae bacterium
GATGTATTGATTGAAGTTGGCTCCAAGGATAACTATTCCAGCGGCAATAATATCCGCATCAAAAAGATCAATGCCCTGAAAATTGCTGCCCAGCGTTTTGTAGATCAGGTCAATGCCAAAAACACGGATGCGCAAGGCAATGTGATTGGCCATCAGATCGCAGTTGTGGACTTTGACAGCAGTGGCACAACAAAAATCGGTTTGACCAGCGTTGCAACCGGAGAGACCACAATCAAGAATGCAATTAAGGGCTTGGATGACGAGGGTGCAACTGCGGCTGATTACGGTATGGAACGTGCAAAGGAGATTTTGGGAACGATCCCTGCAAGCCGCAAAAGCAACCGCGTGGTGATCATGTTCACCGATGGTGAACCGAATCACTATAGTGGCTTTGACACAGATGTTGCAAACAGTGCAATCAAAGCAAGCAAAACGATCAAAGCCGATACCACTAGTAATGGCTACGGTGCAACGGTCTATACCATCGGCATATTTGATGACAATAAATTGGATACAACGGTTCCTATGCCGAATAATGCGTCGAATCTGAATAAGTATATGCACTATGCTTCCTCCAACTTCAAAAATGCGGAAAGCATGAGTAAGGGAAATGATGCGACATATCCCAAAACAGGCAGCTATTATCTGGGCGCAGCGGATGCAACGCAGTTGAATGAGATATTCAAGAGTATTGCAGATCAAATTCAAACAGGCGGTGCAAGTCTCTCTCTGGATGCATCTACTGTGGTGAAGGATGTGGTTACGCCTCAGTTCACGGCCCCCACAAACAGCAGCGACATTCAGATTTATACCGCACCGTATCAGGGCTATGATAGCGATGGCGAGCGTGATTTTGGCAATAAAGTTAAGAGCAATCTGATGGCAACTATTGCAGATGATGGCAGCATTCAGGTTTCTGGTTTTGACTTCTCGTCTGATGATAACTGTGTTACGGATACCACTACCAACGGCACTACAACCTATACCGGTAATAAGTTGATTATTGAATTTACCGTAGGGGTAAGAGATGGCTTCCTTGGTGGCAATGATGTATACACAAATGAAGTGGCGAATGTTACCAATGGAGACTTCTCGCAGGTTTTCCCTGAGCCCGCAGTCAACATCCCCATTAAAGAAATCACAATTGATGCCAGTGACAAAAATGTCTACCTGACCCAAGTCCCGACTGACGAGCAATTAAAGACCGATGTGACCATCAAGTGCGGCAATGTAGATATTACTGATCCCAGCAAGCTGGAAGACTGGCAGAAGGCTTATGTAAACCTTGAAAGCAGCTTCACGACTTCCGCCGGATTCGATGCTACTACTGACGGAGCTTATACCGTCACCGCTACGGTATCTCCCAAGACCGAAAATCCTGTTATTGCGGAGAATGATGTGGCAACTGCGAAAACCGGAATGGTGACGAAGAACATCAACGTCTTCACCCCCGAGCTGACCTTCAAAGACAGCGAGATTTACTACGGCGACGATGTTCCCACCAGCTACGAAAGCAACCTGACCAAGACCGAGTGGAATCACGGTGAAACCCTGAGCACCGACGTCACCATGATCGGCGATGCACCCACGCTGGATTTGACCTACACCCCCGAGGCTGACAAGATCGCTGACGGCAAGATCAACTCCAAGCAGGATATCCCCGTGGATGTCAC
>CAYOGO010000330.1:0-1667 GCA_964403405.1 uncultured Lachnospiraceae bacterium
ACTTGTACATTGTCAAAATTATTGGCAATATCCTTATTTTCATAAACGCAAAAAACTACATTTCCCTCAGCGTCATGTGTTAATTTCGGCAGTCCGTTGGTCAAATATGAAAACACATATTTCTCCGGCAGCTTGATTGTATAAAGCGGTTCGCCTTTATCTGACACCGCAACTATACTATCGTCATAGTAAAAATAGATATTACCGTTTATTGAGGCTTCGAATGAATTAATTTTGGTGACGCTTGGCAGAACATCCTCTGCGGGAACGCTGAACTGTAATCTTCCATCAGAATCCCAGCTGTTTAAACGATATGAAACTTCGGTTTTTGACTGATTCTTTATGAGCTGCTCCAATTCCTCGATAGTCATGCTTCCGCTGACTGTCATCGTGGGCTGATTGCTGTATATTCGGACAATTGCGATAAATCCACCGCGCGGAGTCGATTTGATTTCATGCAAATCATCGAAAGAGCTGTCGATTACCCATTCAAGGGTATCCGGATTCTGACGGGTGAAGCGCACGATATTCAACGCATTGCTTTCCGGTTCCAATATCGCAAGCGCCGGAACTGTATGCGAATTTGACTCTTCACTGCCATTGTTTGGCTGAGAATCCGCCCTTAGCTTTATGCACTTGGCAATTTTATTATCAAATGTAATGCAATAATTTCCGGTTAATGGCGTATCTATTTGCAAGCGCTGCTCTGAAATATCTTCATCTATTGTGGGAAATTCAATAATTCGCGCATTGTAGATGTCATCTTCGAGGACTGTATAAGCTGTTTCGCGAGAGTCATCCGGGCTATGTGACGATATTTCATTACTGTTGCTGCATGAAATCAAGCACAGACTCAGCATGAATAAAATCGCTGTTAATGTTTTCTTCATCATAGCAACCTCTATTTAGAAAGCTACCCGCGTAAAAACGCGGGTAGCGCATTGTTCAATGACGACCGCAGCCGCAACCGTAGCCACTTTCGTATTCTTCCGTGTAATAGCACTTGGTGCAATAATATCGTTCGTACCAGAATGAACCATCGCAAAAACGTTCATAATTCATGCTGTGCTCATATACCTCTAAGACACTTGTAGACGTATATGTACGTGTTGCAAAGCAGGCATCGCAGACAGTTGTGTACACGGTATCTTGGCGAAGCTCACAATTAATCTCATATGGTTCGCCAACCTCAATGTTTGTAACTGTCCAACTGCTATGCTCACAGTTGTTTTCTGATGCGTTGACTCCGACTGTAAGTAACGTAAGTGCGAATAGCGCAGAGATTGCAATTGAAACATATTTCTTCACGTTGATACACCTCACAAACTTAGATATTATGCCAACCAATCACGAATTGTTGCTGTACGCTCAACTTTTTCAGAATTATATGGTACGTTAGCTTTGAGAATTCGTTGATTCTCTTTGCTATCTTAATTCTATCATATTTTTTGCAGCATGTCAATAATTATTTGCTTGCATGTCATATTTCTACCATTTGCACAAAAACAGGAAGAAGATTTGTGCAAGCCAACAAAACATAAGAAAAAAACATAGGCAAACCGGGCGGTTTGCCTATGTTTTGGTTGGATTTGACTAAATCTATCACTCGGATACAAGCCGTGATACGCGGTTCTGGATGAGGGAGATAACATCGTCGATGGACTTGA
>CAYOGO010000331.1:0-1662 GCA_964403405.1 uncultured Lachnospiraceae bacterium
CATACGCAGTTATTTAGATACATTAAGATAAAGTCCGATTCTGTGCTTTACATTTGCGGAATGAATAATAAAATCCGTTAATCCGCACCGAACAGAAAATAACAGTCAAAAGAGTGATGCAAACATGATGTCAAAAAGACAAATATTGGTCGTGGAAGATAACTTAATTAACCGTGAGATGCTGGTGGAAATTTTATCGGATCAGTACAAGGTGCTGCAGGCTGAAAACGGACAGGAAGCGCTGGATATATTAAAGCAGAACAAAAACAGCGTCTCTCTCATCCTGCTGGATGTTATGATGCCGGTAATGGACGGATATACCTTCTTAGATAAGATAAAAGAGGATGACATACTTTCTTTGATTCCGGTCATCGTTACAACACAGAGCGACAGTGATACTGACGAGATAGTCGCGCTGGCTCACGGTGCTATCGACTTTGTAACCAAGCCATACCGTCCGCAGGTAATCCTGCACCGTATTGCCAGCATTATAAAGCTGCGTGAAACCGCGGTAATAGTCAATCAGTTTCAGTATGACCGGCTAACGGGACTTTACAGCAAGGAGTTTTTCTATCATAAGGTGCGGGAGCTTCTGGACGAGGATCCGGAACAGGAATATACCATTATCTGCTCCAACATCGAAAACTTCAAGCTGTATAATGACACCTTCGGCAGGGAAGCCGGAGACCTCCTGTTAAAAGAGATCGCAAATTACGCCCGGAATTTGCTTGGCGGTACCGGTTTCTGCGGCCGTTTCTCCGCGGACCGCTTCCTCTTCATGCAAAAGCGTGAACATGAGCAGCAGGATCGTAAAAACTTCGGCAGCTTTCCGGATCAGGCGATCCCTCCTCGTATGAGGAACGTTGTAATGCGATGGGGGGTCTATGAAATCACCGATCGCTCCATCCACGTAGAGCAGATGTGCGACCGTGCTCTGCTGGCAGCGGACAGCATCAAGGGGCAGTACAATCAATACTTTGCCGTATACGATGATTCTCTCCGCGGCAAGCTGCTGCGCGAGAAGGCAATCACAGACACAATGGAATCTTCGCTGAGCGAAGGTCAGTTTACCGTTTATCTTCAACCCAAATACAGCCTGAGAGACGAATGTATGATCGGAGCAGAGGCTCTGGTGCGCTGGAACCATCCGGAGTGGGGATTTATGTCCCCCGGAGAGTTTATACCTTTATTTGAAAGAAACGGCTTTATTCCTCGGTTGGATCAATATGTATGGGAACAAGTATGCTTACTGCTTAGCGAATGGAAGAAAAAGGGGTATACCCCACTTCCGATATCCGTCAACGTGTCCCGCACGGATGTATATCGGTATGATTTGGCAGAAGTCCTGTCCGGGCTTACAAAAAAGTATGATATTGATCCCGCATATCTGCATCTGGAGATAACAGAGAGCGCCTATGCGGAAAATTCCGCTCAGATCATCAGCACCGTGGATCAGTTGCGAAAGCTGGGATTTATCGTGGAGATGGATGATTTCGGCAGCGGATACTCCTCTTTGAATATGCTCAGTCAGATGAAGCTGGATATTATAAAGCTGGATATGAAATTCATCCAGAATGAAATTGAAAAGCCCGAGTATCAGAGTATTCTTAAAGATATTATAAGTATGGCGCACAGGATGCGTCTCAGCGTGGTAGCTGAGGG
>CAYOGO010000332.1:0-1643 GCA_964403405.1 uncultured Lachnospiraceae bacterium
ACAGCGGTCTTAATCGCCCGAAAAACAAGCCGTATTATTATGTCGATTGCAAAGGGCTTATGGCAGGCTATGGGGTACGCACGCATAAGGTTGAAAATTTTTATCAGGGCGGTGATGAAAAACCGTATGTTACCGAGAATTATGCATATGTATCCGCGTATGCCGAGCACAACGGCATAAAGCTGGTTGCGGTCGTAATGGGGAAGGATGAGCAAGCAGCATTTGAGGATATCCGCAATATGTTTGATTATGTATTCAATAATTATGTTCTGCATACATATACCGAGCAAGGGCAGATAGTGGCAAAGTATAAGGTAAAGGGTGCCATGGATCCATCAAATGAGCATCTTGAGGTCGTTGCAGGCAAGGGCGGTGAACATTTGAGTCGCATTGATGAGATAGATCTATTTGACCACGTCATAAAAATGAATGCGTCATATTTTGTGCCTACCGAGGACAATGTTTACGAGACGTATATTGCTCCTCCTGCGGGCATCGTAAAGGGTGATGTCGTTGGTACGATGGATATATACTACAATTTTGTGTATATAGACTCTGTACTGTTGTATGCCGCAAATACCGTGGCAAAATATGAACCCTTGCCGCAACAAAGCAAAAAAGCCTGGTATATGAGCGTCGATTGGGCATCGGGAATATACACCGTGCTTGTGATCGCGATAATTATATTCATATTGATATTGATGATATCAATAATCAACAATATCAACAGACAGCATAGAGCGAGAAAGCGTTATCTCGGAACAAAACGAAAGAATGCATCCAGATATTACGGAAAAAAGAAATATAAATAAATTAAGATTGCATTATTTCGGGATATATGGTATAATAGTCGAGAATTACGGGTAAGAATTGTTTGCTTTGACGTAATAATTAAAAACTGAAAATGCTGATATTGCGAGTCACGCACCTCATTGCGATATGATTGATAAAGTGAAAATCAGGAAATTAATATATACAGAATACGGAAGGAAGAACAACATGAAAAACGTGTACGACACATTGCTTGAACGCGGTTACATCGCACAGACCACACATGAGCAGGAAATAAGAGATCTGCTTGCAAACGAATCGGTAACATTCTACATTGGCTTTGACCCCACTGCGGACAGCCTCCATGTAGGTCACTATATACAGATGATGGTTATGGCACATATGCAGCAGGCAGGCCACAGACCCATTGCACTTATCGGCGGAGGTACAGCTATGGTAGGCGATCCTTCGGGAAGAAATGACATGAGAAGCATGATGACAAAGGAAACTATTGCGCATAATGCCGACTGCTTTGTAAAGCAGATGTCACGTCTTATTGATTTTTCGGATGGTAAGGCAATAATGGTAAACAATGCGGATTGGCTCACAAATCTCAATTATATCGATTTTTTGCGTGATATAGGTGCTTGCTTTTCCGTAAACAAGATGCTTACCGCAGAATGCTTTAAGACAAGGCTTGAAAAGGGCCTCACATTCCTTGAATTTAACTACATGCTTATGCAGGGCTATGATTTTCTTGTACTTAATCAAAAATACGGTGCTAAGCTTGAGCTTGGCGGTGACGACCAGTGGTCAAACATTCTTGCAGGCACGGAGCTTATCCGCCGCAAGGAAAACAAGCAGGCTTACGG
>CAYOGO010000333.1:0-1636 GCA_964403405.1 uncultured Lachnospiraceae bacterium
ATATATCCTTGATATATTGTCATATACGGTTGCGGTTCCCGTATGATTTACTACCGGGATCTTTTCACGTATATTGACTGCCTTTGAGCAAAGCTCAAGGGACTTTTTATACTCTCCGCAATTATAGAACCAGCATGCTATTGCATTGAACAGCTCTCCCTTTTCTTCAAAACGATCCTTTTTGAAAACAGAAAGGACTCCGTATGCGATCTTAAGCTTCATCATGAATACGGCAAATGTATCATCGGTTTTGATATATTTACCGTTTATTATCAACGTGAGCAAGTGTCTGCATTCTTCCGGATCAATGTCAAACTGAATATTCATAGTTTTACGCATGAGAGGATTGATGCTGTACACCGTGCCGTAATTGGTCTTCTCATAACAATCTATCATACCGAGATTTACAAGTACAGCCATATCCTCCTTTGTAAATTCAAGAGCATTGACTATATCGCTGGGTATATCAATATCAGGCATAACAGCAAAATACTTAAGTATATTATACTGTGCATCCGTTATGTTTGAGATCTTTGCAAGCTTTATTATATTACGTGCAATATAGAGCGATGCAGTATCATCATCAAGTGTCGTGAGTGTATTTCTCGTAAAACCGTCATTGCGAAGTCTGTGCAAAAACTCTGCAAGATTGTAGCCCTTTGCCGCCTTTGCCATCAATTTTATGAGATATATGTTTTTATCTGCAAGATCGATGTATTCTTCTATTATATCTATAAACTTGTGAGCTTTATCCAATGCATAGTATTCATAGAATATATCTATGCACTGATCCAATGACAGCGTTCCGAGCGAGAATTCCTCTGCATTGCCGACATGGGGATCGTTAACAAAAAACGCATCAACCATGAGGTCGTCAAGCAGCTTGTATTCCTCCTCCGTGAGATTGCAGCCGAATGTGTTATCGATAAAGAATACCACCTTGTGCTTCTTTGCTCTGAGGAATGCTATGATCTGTGCATATCTTGTTTCCGTATCTGTCGTTGCGGGGTAAATAGACATTGAGTCCAAAATACTCTGACGCAAGTCCGCATCAAGCCTTATCCATGCACAGTAATTATATCCCGGGTGCACCTTGTGGTACAGCTCCTTTGCAAAGGACCTCTTGCCATATCCCGGTGCAAGATCCTCAAGATATATCTTGCCCACAGACGCAAGCCTTTCCTCCGCACGTGCAAGCAGAACATCCCTGTTTTTGAATGTCTTGCCCAATGTAGTGGGGATATTTGTGAGATGATGTGTAACGGTGTCATTCTGAGCGATGCTCATCCTGAAATTTGCCGCATTATCCGCAATGTTGATGTACTCAGAGTACACATAGCCGGGCTTTTTTACAGTTGCTTCCGTCACCTTTTCCGGATCATACTCAACCTCGGAAATATTTGAATAAATTATAGCAACAAGATTTCTTAAGTAATCCTTGAATTGGGACTTGTAGCTGTTGTTTCTAAGATTATTACCGTCGATAAAGTCATTTACCCAATCATCATAGGACATAGTGTCATCCATTGGATTTGCTGCGTAATAATCCATTATTTGTTCAATAACAGCGTCCTTTTGGAGGCTCTTATCAAATTCATCGTAACCGATGTCTTCTTTTATTGAATCAATATAAGTA
>CAYOGO010000334.1:0-1630 GCA_964403405.1 uncultured Lachnospiraceae bacterium
GCATAAGGCTTTGAGTGTCCCTGTCATTAACGATAAAACGCAAATATGATATAATATCCTTTATTTCCTTACGCTCATAAAAACGCAAACTGCCAATCATATTGTATTTTATGCCGTATTTAACAAATACATCCTCAAGAACACGGGATTGGGAATTTGTTCTGTACATTACGGCAAAATCACTCGGCTTAAAGCCCTTTGAGTCCATAATGCTTTTTATCTGCCTGCAAACATATTCCGCCTCGGCATTCTCATCATCGGTACCGCAAACTATTACCGGATCACCCTTGCCGAGCTCCGTAAACAATGTCTTGTCTTTTCTTTTTATATTATGCTTTATTACCGCATTTGCCGACTTTATAATATTCTCCGTGGAACGGTAATTCTGTTCCAACTTTATGACCTTTGAATTTTCAAATACCTTTTCAAAATTGAGTATATTTGTTATATCCGCACCTCTCCAGCCGTATATCGACTGATCGTCGTCACCCACAACGCATATATTCTTATGAAACGAGGACAAAAGCCTTACCAGCTGGAACTGTGGCTCATTTGTGTCCTGATATTCGTCAACCATTACGTACTTGAATTTTCGTCTGTAATAATCCAGCACCTCATTGTGCTCGACAAGCAACTCAAGCGCCTTGAGGATTATATCATCAAAATCAAGCGCATTATTCTCCTTCAATCTGTTGACATAGCCCTTATATACCTCTGCGATCTTTTTATCCCTGAAGTCAGTTTCCGACATACGTGCAAACTCCTCCGGAGAAACAAGCCTGTTTTTAAGATCGGATATTCTTGACTTTATGGACGATATTGAAGTATACTTTGTGTCTATCTGTGCAGCCTGTGCAAGCTCCGTAAGTGCTTTCTTTTTGTCATCCTCGTCATAAATGACAAAATTGCTGTCATAACCCAGCAAGCTTGCATCCTTTCTCAATATTCTCAGGCAAACTGAATGGAATGTTCCTACCCACATACCCTTAGCTTGTTCCTCACCGACAAGCTTTTGTATTCTCTCCTTCATCTCATTTGCGGCATTATTTGTAAATGTTACCGCAAGCACCGAAGACGGATATACATCCATATCCGTCACGAGATGAGCTATACGTCTTGTCATTACCGTTGTCTTTCCGCTGCCTGCACCTGCAAGTATCAGCAACGGTCCCTCTGTATGTAATACGGCCTCTTTCTGGCGTTCGTTCAATCCATCCAATAAATTCATCATTATTCTCTTTCTACTGACAATTTGTCTATTATATATTCTATCACTCAATCACAACATTGTCAAGATATTCTATAAGATTAAAAATGCAATTAATGTAAATAAATTTTAAATCCGACGACGGTGTATTTTCTTCCTCAGATACCTCCACGCCCTTTATATCATCACAAACAGCATCACAATACATCACTGCATCAGCAAAGACCTTATTTTGATCGGAATAAATATTAAAAACATCACTGTATGTCTGTATTTTGCCGCTCAATGTATTCAGCGCCGCTTCGAGCCCTGCTTTGTCGGTCTCACCCTTATCAAAGCTGTATACTATTCTTTCCAATTCAAAAGGAATATCACTCATTCCCTTAAAGGCACTCTCTACCTTGTCAACGCTCTCCTTTGCAC
>CAYOGO010000335.1:0-1620 GCA_964403405.1 uncultured Lachnospiraceae bacterium
GAGTATAGCTGGGCAGATCACCGATGATCTGTTGTCAAAGGCAGAAAAGCTGCTTTATGATGGAGAATACGCATCAAAAATGATATTTGCGCAGAGAGCGAATACTGATCCGTATTTAGCATAGGCTATATGTACTCTTGCTGAGCATCTCATAAAATTCAATTAAGCGTCACATTTTTTTAATACTAAATTAAGCTTTATGCTGTACAATATTGCCACGAGAGGAGATAAAAAGCATGAACGAAGTTAAAAAACCAAGAAAACCGTTATTATTTTATTATGTCATAGTAATGCTTGTGATAATACTTATTAACTCCATTGTTGTTCCCATGATATCGGGACAGAGAGTAAAAGAGGTCGATTACGGCACTTTTATGACAATGACAGAAGAAAAGAACATCGGCAAGGTCGATATTCAGGATAATCAGATAGTATTTACTGACAAGGAAGAAAAGCAAATATACAAGACGGGCGTTATTGACGACCCCAATCTTGCTGAAAGACTGCACGGGTCCGGAGCTGTATTTTCAAAGGAGATAGTTGAGGAGCCGTCGTGGATACTGAGCTTTTTGATGTCATGGGTATTGCCGATAGCAATATTTATATTACTCGGACAATTTTTGTCCAAGCAGTTTATGAAAAAGGCAGGCGGCGGAGCAAACTCAATGATGTTCAACATGGGCAAGAGCAATGCCAAGGTTTATGTTAAGTCATCTGACGGAATTAAATTTGACGATGTTGCAGGTGAGGACGAGGCAAAGGAAAACCTTGCCGAAATAGTTGATTATCTGCATAATCCAAAAAAATACTCTGAAATCGGCGCATCAATGCCAAAGGGACTTTTGCTTGTAGGACCTCCGGGAACGGGTAAAACAATGCTCGCTAAGGCTGTTGCAGGTGAGGCAAATGTTGCATTCTTTTCAATGTCAGGTTCCGAATTTGTTGAAATGTTCGTTGGTATGGGCGCTTCAAAGGTAAGAGATCTCTTTAAGCAGGCAAAGGAAAAGGCACCCTGCATAGTCTTTATAGATGAGATCGATGCAATAGGTCAAAAGCGTGACGGCAGAGTAGGCGGAAATGATGAGCGTGAGCAGACATTGAATCAGCTGCTTACGGAAATGGACGGTTTTGAAGGCAATAACGGCGTTATTATACTTGCCGCCACAAACAGACCGGAAACACTTGACCCCGCACTCACAAGACCCGGTAGATTTGACAGACGTGTTCCCGTTGAATTACCCGATCTCAAGGGCAGAGAAGAAATACTTAAGGTTCACGCAAAGAAAATAAAGCTCGCAAACAATGTAGACTTCACAAGGATAGCAAGAATGGCATCAGGTGCATCAGGTGCAGAACTTGCCAATATCGTTAACGAGGCTGCGTTACGTGCGGTAAGGAGCGGCAGAAATCAAGCAACTCAAGCAGATCTTGAGGAGAGCATAGAGGTGGTAATTGCAGGTTATCAGAAGAAAAACGCCATATTGACCGACAAAGAAAAGATGATAGTTGCATATCACGAGATAGGTCATGCGCTTGTTGCCGCAAAGCAGACAAAATCCGCACCTGTGCAAAAAATAACCATCGTACCTCGTACATCGGGTGCGTTGGGCTATACGATGC
>CAYOGO010000336.1:0-1614 GCA_964403405.1 uncultured Lachnospiraceae bacterium
GCATTATGAATCGTTTTTATGGGTAAATTGCGGCATTTTTCAGTATCTGCAACAATCTCGTGTTTATTTTTTGATTCGATGATATCAAAAAATCCGTTTAATTCCCGTATTTAGCAAGCAGCAGCATAACAAGCATTGTTCTCTTGCCGTTACCGGTGGTATTATGCCTGCTTTGAAGAAAAGCGAACAAAAAACAAGGCGGCGATCAAATGACCTCCGCCCTGCAAAATATCATCGTTTTTGTCAGACCATACATCGGTATGGAATTTTTGTGCTCATTCCTCGTCCTTTTTTGAGTACAAATGACAAGCTATCATGTGATCTGGCTCTATTTCAAAAAGCTCCGGTGTCTTTTGACTACATATTGGCATTGCATTCGGGCAACGCTTACAGAATCTGCAGCCTGCAGGCGGATCTATTGGGCTCGGAATATCACCCTGAAGCACTATTCTCTCACGCTTATTGTCCACATCGACATCAAGCACTGCAGAAAGCAACGCCTTTGTGTACGGATGCAGTGTGTTATTGTATATTGCCTGAGTTGAACCGCACTCCATGACCTTACCAAGATACATTACCGCCATGTGATCGCATATGCTCTTTACCACCGCAAGGTTATGGGAAATGAACAGATAAGTCATTTTACGTTGCTTTTGCAATGTATCAAGCAGATTCAATATCTGCGCATGCACCGATACGTCAAGTGCCGAAACAGGCTCATCACATACAAGGAATGAGGGATTGAGTATTATTGCTCTCGCAATTCCTATTCTCTGCCTCTGACCACCCGAAAAATCCGACGGATAACGGTGCAGATCCTCCCTTGACAAGCCAACAAGCTCCAGCAGCTCAACAACACGCTCTTCTATCTCCTCTTTTGTATAACCGCCACGTATCACCATGGGCTCGCCTATTATCTCAAGTAGATCGAATCGCGGATTTAATGAGCTGTACGGATCCTGGAATATCATCTGCATATTGCGGCGTGTTTCCTTAAATTCCTTTTTGCTTAAAGCATTGAGGTCCTTACCGTCAAATATTACCTTGCCGCTTGTGGGCTTTATCATTCCCAGCAGAGTATTTGCAAATGTGCTTTTTCCGCATCCGCTCTCACCTACAAGACCGTATGTTTCACCCCGTCTTATCTTCAGTGAGACATCGGACACAGCCTTTACATATTTCTTTTTGAACGGCAAGCTTCCTCTTACGGGGAAATGCACGCTCAAATTCTGTGTTTCAACTATATATTTCTGTTCTTCGCTCATTTTTCACGATCCTCCAAACAATGAAAGCATCTTACCTTACGACCCTTTGAGATTTCTCTCAATGGCGGCATTTTTTGTCTGCATTCTTCGGTTGCGTAAGCACATCTCGGATGAAAATAACAGCCCTTCGGCTTATGCATGGGATTCGGTACGCTGTCCGGGATCTGAATGAACACATGTCTTTCGTCGGAAAGCTTTGGAATTGCACCCAAAAGACCTACCGTATACGGATGATACGGATGCTTGAACAATTCATATGCAGGTGACTGCTCCACTATTTTGCCACAATACATTACGCATATCGTATCCGCCATATTCGCAACAACGGACAGATCATGTGTTATAAGCA
>CAYOGO010000337.1:0-1609 GCA_964403405.1 uncultured Lachnospiraceae bacterium
TAATAATCAAGCTTTCGCCTGTCATTTCTTGTGGAATTGCCATACCCATAATATCAAGCATTGTGGGGGCAATATCTGCCAGCTTACCGCCATCGGCAAGCTTGATTCCGCTGTGGATATTACTTACCGCAATAAACGGAACCTTATTTGTTGTGTGTGCCGTATGAGGCTGCTTTGTAACGGGATCGATCATTTTTTCGGCATTGCCGTGATCAGCCGTAACAAAGAGGCTGAAATTGTGCTTTGAAAGCGTTTTCAAAACTCTGCCAAGGCATGTGTCAACCGTTTCAACCGCTTCAACTGCAGCTGGAATAACACCCGTATGACCTACCATATCGCAATTTGCGTAATTGAGTATGATTACATCGTACTTTTCCGCATCGATCTGCTCTATAACGGCATCCGTTACCTCCTTTGCACTCATTGAGGGCTTGAGGTCGTATGTTGCTACCTTTGGTGAAGGAATAAGTATTCTGTCCTCATTCTTAAATGGATCGTTAAGACCATTGTTAAAGAAGAATGTTACATGTGCATACTTTTCCGTTTCAGCAATATGGAGCTGCGTGAGACCGTTATTTGAGAGATATTCAGCAAGCATGTTCTTGGGTGTTCCCTGCGGCTCAAATGCAATGTGAACCTTATCACCGAATGATTCATCATACTGTGTCATTGTAACATAGTAAAGATTTTTCGGTGCGCACTTTCTTTCAAAGCCGTCAAAATCATCATAAACGAGCGTTCTTGTGATTTCTCTTGCTCTGTCAGGTCTGAAATTGAAGAATACTATCGAATCGTTGTCCTTAATTGTCGCAACGGGCTTGCCGTTCTCGCAAATTACGGTAGGAACCACAAATTCATCAGTTACGCCTGCATCATATGAGCTCTGCATAGCCTCAACAGCGGACTCTGCTGTATTACCCTCACCGTAAACAAGTGCCGCATAAGCCTTTTCGACTCTGTCCCAACGGTTATCTCTGTCCATTGCATAATATCTTCCTGCAACAGATGCGATCTTACCGTTACCTATTTCGGCAAGCTTGTTTTCCAGTTCCTCGATATATCCTTTACCGCTTGACGGCGGAACATCTCTGCCGTCCATAAAGCAATGAACATACACTTTGTCAAGACCCATTCTCTTTGCCATTTCAACAATGGCATACAAATGCTCAGTATGTGAATGTACACCGCCCGGTGAAACAAGACCATATGTGTGCAATGCAGAGCCGTACTTCTTTGCGTTTTCGATAGCCTCGCAAAGAACCTTGTTATTGAAGAAATCTCCGTTTTCTATCGTACGAGTGATTCTCATCAATTCCTGGTCAACTATTCTACCTGCACCTATATTTATATGTCCAACCTCGGAGTTACCCATCTGACCGTCCGGCAAACCAACTGCTCTGCCGCTTGCATCAATGAGAGTGTACGGACACTCTGCAAAGAGCTTGTCAAGAGTAGGTGTTTTTGCCATTTCAACTGCGTTACAGCCTTCTGGATCATGCGTAATACCAAAGCCGTCCATTATTATAAGCATTGTTAAATCTTTTTTCATGCTTATTACCCTTTCTTTTTGCCGTTATACGGCAATGGATCAATAATTTACAACCAAAGA
>CAYOGO010000338.1:0-1603 GCA_964403405.1 uncultured Lachnospiraceae bacterium
GATCGTATGCTTTGTTTTCAATATTATCCGTCATATATACTCCTTTGATTATTTTCTCATTTGTGATCTTTTAAGCCTTGCCGACAGCGTTCTGACTGAGAGTGTTGTATAATATACTCTGTCTGCCAGTATCACACACGCCTTATACGGAGGCTTCCCAAGGCACTCCGCCCTTGGTAAAATGCTCTCAACGGACATCGAATACTCAAATATCCCGACAATATCATTCTTAAAAACAAGCTTATCCCCGCCGATATTGATCAATCCCATTCCTCCCGAAAGCACATACCGTTTAATTCTTTGTATATATCATTTACACTTTGTGTAAATAACGTTTACGTTTTTTATCCGTATATATTATACCACAAAAATCGATTTTTGAAAAGAGGAAAAACAGATTTTTACGTGTATTTCAAGCGGAAAATTCCTTGAAAAATTAACTTGTCGCATCCGTGAAACAAAGGGCTTTTTGCAGGCTGTTCATGCCATGCTTTTCAGTATGAAAACGCACCGTATAAAATTTATTGTTGACATTTTCAGTACATTTGTGTATAATTCTCTTGAGCTAAAATTTAATACAAAAAGGAGACAACAATATGAAAAGATCTTATTCGGAGATAACTCCATACATCAAGGAAATGGCACAACTTTGCAACGCAAATAACAATATCCGCCCCGAAATGTACCTTGACCACAAGGTATTCAAAGGGTTACGTGATCTTGACGGCAATGGCGTTGTAACAGGTCTCACGGAAATCTCAAAGATCAAATCAAAGGAAAAAGACGAAAACGGAAATGTTGTCTCATGCAAAGGTCAGCTCTGTTACAGAGGAATTGATGTAAATGATCTTGTAAACGGATTCTTAATGGATAAACGCTTCGGCTTTGAGGAGACGATATATCTGCTTTTGTTTTCAGAATTACCGAACAAGGAGCAATTGGAGGTCTTTACAAAGGAGCTCGCGGAATACAGAACACTGCCTACATCATTTGTGCGTGATATGATACTAAAAGCCCCCGGTAAGGACATGATGAATATTCTTTCACGCTGTGTTCTCGCTTTATATGCCTATGATGACAATCCCGACGACATATCGATAGAAAATGTCTTAAGGCAGAGCCTGTTTTTAATATCGGTATTTCCCATGCTTTCTGCATATGCTTACCAATCATATCAGCATTATCACCAGGGCAAAAGTCTTTTTATTCATTTGCCAAAACCTGAGCTTTCAACCGCTGAGAATTTTCTGCACCTTTTGAGAGAGGACAGTCAATATTCACACCTTGAGGCAAAAATACTCGACCTTGCCCTCGTTCTTCACGCTGAGCATGGCGGAGGTAATAACTCTACATTCACAACACATGTTGTTTCATCGTCCGGCACGGACACATATTCATCCGTTGCAGCCGCATTGGGCTCACTTAAGGGACCACGTCATGGAGGTGCAAACATAAAGGTCGTAAAGATGTTTGAGGATATGAAAAGCAGCATAAACACAAAAAATGACGGCGAAATAAAGGATTATCTTGTTCGTTTGCTTAATAAGGATGCCCTTGACAATGCAGGTCTCATATACGGTATGGGACACGCCGTATACTCACT
>CAYOGO010000339.1:0-1601 GCA_964403405.1 uncultured Lachnospiraceae bacterium
ATACCATGTATAATTATATTCTCCACCAAGTTCTGCCGCATTTTCCCGCGCCCGCACAATGACTCTGTCGTCGTAAACCTCGATCCTCGCATCCTGTCCCTGAAACTGCAAGCTCGGTAGGTTTATCATGACTGCCCCACCGGGAACCTTGTAAGCCTTTTGATTAGGATAGGCTATCGGGTTTCCCTCACTGTCGATGTTGGTTCCATCGTCATACCCGGACTGATACCGCCAGTTCACATGAGTGTGCCCGGACAGCCAAAGGACATTATCGAAGGCGGCTATTGCATTATAAAAATCCGTGTCGTAAGCTTTCCCTGAGGAATCCTTCGCCAAGTATCCGGATGAGGTATATACTGTTGGCCTGTACGCCGTGCCCGTGCCTCTCGGTTGTCCTACGCGGAATCCGAATCCGTTCCCATCTGTCGTACCTTGCTCCAAAGGATAATGCGTTAGTATAATACAACGCTCTCCCGCATCCTTAGCTGCTTGAATCCATGTCAAAGCCTGTGTGCGTACTTCTTCCGTATAAATAGGCTTGCCATCGTCCCAGACCGTGCCCTGTGCTCCTCCGGACTTATTGCCGGATATGAAAATATAATGAACTCTATTGACAATTTTCTCGGTACACAGATCAAGCCCTGTCACTTCTTTCCATCGATCAGAGGACATTGTAACGTGCTGCCCGGCATCATGGTTCCCTGTAATCACGCCACCACCGAACCCCATAAACGTTTTTATGAGGTTTTCGGTGGAAGTGTTTGTTCCTTCAAAAAGGCCTGTGGTTCCTGCAAGAAAATCTCCACAACAGATCGTGAATATTCCATTACCGGCATCTGCTGCATAGGTACTGCCTGCGCTCGGCATAGAGGTAGCGTGCACATCCGAACAGGCATTACATTTGTGCAATAAAACGCTCATTATTCAGCCTCCAATAGCATAGAGACTCCGGCGGATGAACCGGCGTCTTTTACACCACCACTATGGCGAATGATAAAATACTTGGCATCGGTTGGGACCGTTGTGACAGATCCGTCTTTCGTTGCGCCAAGAACCGTTCCTCCGCAATACGGTATCGTAACCGCCCCGGCAGAGAGGACTCTTTCTGCTGTCGCTCCCATCGCGGTTTTGTCGGCTGTAAAGAATATTACGCGGAAAGATGCCGTCCCGATACCGGAAGGGGGCGTGTACACATATTTCTTTCCTTGCTTAAGTTCGTACAGCATGGTGCACCCTCCTGCGACATAGCCGGAATACTGAGGGGCATAAGCGGTTCCGGCTGTATATGCTTGGTTGGACGACCTGAATAGCACGGTAGGAACCGCTGATATTTCTGCATCGGAGGCTTGATTGGGGATCGTGATAGAATTAGTCCCACTGATCTTTGTGTTCCCAACCTTTGCGGAAGACAATTTTACTTCATTTATGTCAACCCCACTCAGTGCCCCGGAATAATAATCCGCTATCACTGTCAAGCTTTCGGGTGTCATGCTGATCGTCGTACTTGTTCCGTCATCCACCTCGGTCGGCATCGGGCTGAAGGCAACTGTCTGCACCCCGTCCATCGTACTGTCATAGGTAATGGAATGCTTAGATACACT
>CAYOGO010000340.1:0-1599 GCA_964403405.1 uncultured Lachnospiraceae bacterium
CGTGGCCAACACCTATACCGAGGATGCCCTGCGCCGCACGGAGGAGGCCATCCAGGCCGCACTGGCCGAGGTACAGAGCTCCCGCGCCCAGTTCCGCGCCGCCTCGCAGGAGCAGATGCAGGCCGCTCAGGATCACCTGAAGCAGCAGAGCGAGGCCTCCCGGGACAACGGCTGAGGCTTTTGCCGCCCCGTCTGTGAAAAATGACGGGTTTGGGGGTTAATTTTCTCTCTTTTGCACAATCTTCTCTATGTTGTGGCGTTTTGAACCACCGACACAAGATATTGTGTCGGTGGTTTTTTTGTGTCCGTGAAAATGAAACGCAAGTTTTATTATCGGCAAAATCCGTGGAAAACATTGGTAAAAAACGCCGCAAACACCTGCGCCAGCTCAAAAATTTTTGCTTGCTTTCTTCGGAAGTATTATGTATACTTGAAACTGTGGTGGTGGATTGTGGGGAAATTATCCACACTTGTGGTGGAAAATCCCACGGTCTTCCATAGAAGATACGCTCAGGAGGTGATGAACATGACAGGCCAATATGCACATACCATCGACGCCAAGGGTCGTCTGTTCATCCCTGCCAGACTCCGGGAGGAGTTGGGGAGCACCTTCCACGTCACGGTGGGGCAGGATCACTGCCTGTCCGTTTATTCCGACGAGAGCTGGAACGCCGTGATGGACAAGCTGAAAACCATGAACTACAGCGACGTAAAACGTCTGCGGCCCATGTTCGCCCTTGCAGCCGACTGCGAGCCGGATGCCCAGGGGCGCATTCTGCTGCCTGCAAAGCTGCGGCAGTATGCGGGGCTGGAAAAAGACGTGGTGGTCACGGGCAGCTTCGACCGGGTGGAGATTTGGAACGCCCAGCGCTGGGCAGAGATCGAGTCCGCTGCCTTTGCCGACGGAGCGCTGGAGCTGGCCATGGCAGAAATGGGGCTGTAAGCGATGGAGTACATCCACGATGTGCAGCAGGACATGGCCTATGGGCACCGTCCGGTGCTGCTGACAGAGTGTCTTGATGCGCTGGCCATCCGGCCGGACGGCGTGTATGTAGACGGCACATTGGGCCGCGCCGGACACTCATTGGAGATCGCCCGCCGCCTGACAACAGGACGGCTGATCGCCATCGACCGAGACGAGACAGCCATCGCCGCCGCGAAGGAACGGCTGCGGGACTATCTTCCCCGTGTGACACTGGTGCATAGTAATTTCGACCGGGTGGGCGAGATATTGAAGGAGCTGGGCATCGCCGGTGCAGACGGGATGCTGTTCGATCTGGGCGTATCATCCCCCCAGCTTGATGACGCGCAGCGGGGCTTCAGCTATATGCACGATGCACCGCTGGATATGCGGATGGATCGCGCCGCGCCGCTGGATGCCCGCGAGGTGGTGAACCACTGGCCGCAGGAGGAGTTGCGGCGGATCCTGTATGAATACGGCGAGGAGCGCTATGCCCCCGCCATCGCAAGGGCGATCTGCCGCACGCGGGAGAGCGCCCCGATCGAGACGACGCTGCAACTGGTGGACATCATCCGCTCCGCCATGCCGCCCCAGGCGCTGCGGGAGAAGCAGCACCCGGCAAAACGCAGCTTTCAGGC
>CAYOGO010000341.1:0-1599 GCA_964403405.1 uncultured Lachnospiraceae bacterium
GCTATAGTTAATACTTTTTGAATCGCTTCGTTTTTTGTCACTGTTTCACCTTCTTTATTACTTGATTCAACATATTTATGAATCCATTCAACGCATTTTTCATGTCTTATTTGATACTGCTTATCGCCAACTTGAAGATTATTGCTCGTGTCTTTTTGATCTAATATAAGAGATGCAAATACCGTATCAACCGTATAAGGCTTCGTTGCACGTTTGAAAATTCTTTCGGTTGGTACTTTACCGCCTAAATGACGAATTTCACAATACATCATTTGCGATCCTATATCAGTAATCCCAAAAATCTCTGCATCTTTTATGAAAATTTTCATATCCTCTTTGAACATTTCGTCTTGAACTTTCTTTCCTACATCACTAGAAATGATTTTCAATAACGCAGATTTTTCAACAGAAGTAGGATTCCATCTACGAGCAACCCAATCTTGAGATAATCTTTTTTCAATATTCGCAGTGTCACATTTACGAAAAGTAGTTTTATCTGTATCAAAAATTCTCTGACACAATGTACGAGCATTGTATCCATAGAATTGACACCATCCTAATGTTATAGTATGTTCATCAGGAGAATTTGCGTATGGAGCTGCATATGCATCATATCTACGCTTTCCATAAATTTGTCCACCAGATTCAACGCCACCAACTATGTTTACAAGAATATCTAATTGCTTATCTGTCATATGCATTCACTCCTTTCGTTACAAGATGCATTATTTAAGAATTTTTCTCGATAATTTCTCTCAGTACAACCAGAGCATTATCAATTTCTTCGTCAATCCATTTAACTAATTCTTCCTGATCTACTACCTTAGATAAGATAGGATAGTCAGCAAAAATCTTCTCAATTACCTGAGATCTCTTTATACTTCCAGCAGAAGCCATTTCAGAATAATCTGCTTCAGCATCTGCAATCATTTTCAACATTGCTTCTCTAATCTGTTTCTTTGCAATCTCTACACGTTCTTCATCTGATTTTGAAAAATAATCTACGGTCTTTTTAACCATGCTTACGATCAGACCGATACAAACGAGTATGAGCGTCCAATTTTCTTCCAAGAAAGACAGTAAGTTTTTAATACCTTCCATATCCATTCCTCCTAATAAAAAAGGTGGGCTAAATTTAACCCACCTTAGCCAACAGTATCATCTTCATACTGCGAATAAAATTTTTCTTTTTCGAATTTAAGCTTTTCTTCCTCTTTACTTTCAAGATAAGCTTTACAGTAATATCCCAGTAAACCTATTCCTTCAGCTAATGTCGCTCCTATTAACGTACTCAGAGAATCTAAATTAGCATAATGCCACATAGCGACCATGCTAAAAATCTGAGTAGAAGAACAGGAGAGAAAGAGCATTAGAAAGAATATTTTACTGGTCTGAAACTTCTTTTTGTTCTTTTGTTTATATGAATTTTTTCGGTCTTTTAATTCTTGTTTTAATAGAATTTCTTCGCCTTTTCGTTCAATTTTTTGTAACTTCTTTTTATATTTTAAATTAAGTTTTTGAGATTCAATATCATAACGAGATCCCATTATGTATCACCACCTACAAAAATTATATAACAATATTGTCAATATCTTCGCT
>CAYOGO010000342.1:0-1583 GCA_964403405.1 uncultured Lachnospiraceae bacterium
TATTATAATTTCAGAAAAAACGGTATAAATATAAATTATTCGTTTATTTTTGAGCAGAAAAAAGAGTATTATCATAGGGTTTGGAAGAATATACTTAAGTTTTCATGTATAATGCTTATACCGTATGCTTTTGCGGCATATTTTGAGTTGTTGTTTAACCATTCCGCAATGAATATGTTTTCTGTTCTTTCCAGTTATATAATGTCGGTGCTTGGTTTGGCATTGGAATATTTTTTCATATCTTTTGTGGAAAAACGTTATTACGATGATGAAAGCTCACATATAGTAAAAAACGGAGTATTTGCCTCCGGTATAGCATTGCTTGTTTTTATGGCTATCTTTCAGGCAGCACAGTTCGGTTACTATGCCATTGTGTATAATGTGTTTAACATACAGTCACCGTTTGTCTCACTTGGTGAGCTGCTTGCAGCGTCGTCATATATCAAAATGAATATTGACACGGTTTTCATAACGATTTTGACGTCGATCTGCTTTTTTACGATACTTTCGCAGATATCAACGCAGAGGATATGGCTTTCGGGAAAATTGATGGCATACACATTATTTGCAAAAGTAATATGGAATTATACATTGAAGCCGGCATATTCGGAAATCACGCAGAAGATTTTGGATAACGCAACGGATCTTCGTTTTTATCAGAGAATCAACATAATGATCAATACTTTTATTGAGGCGATATACATTGTTATGCTGCTGATTTGTGTGTTAATTTTTGTCAAGGAGCTAACGGAAAATTTTAAGGCTTCAAAGATATTATATGCAATTCCGTTCGCTTTGGTGCTGTATCTGATAGCTTGTATTATAACATCGGTGATGGAGGTATCCGTTCTTGTACTTATGATGCTCAGCCTTGCAGCAATGCTTTCAGCTGTGCTGATAAGCTACTTTGTATTGAAAAAGACCAAAATAAAAATATCGTAAACATAAAGGATCCCGAGCTTTTGCCTTGGGATCCTTTATAATAAAAAATTTACTTGCTATTTACACATAATTATTGTATAATATACGATAGTAAATCATTGGAGGATAAAATGAGTAAGGCAGATTTGATCTTTATAGATATGGTAAACGATATTATGGAAAACGGATACAGCACTGTTGGTCAAAAGGTGCGTCCGGTATGGGCGGACACGGGTGAGCCGGCACATTCCATAAAGAAATTCGGTGTTGTGAACAGATACGATCTTTCGGATGAATTTCCGATATTGACACTCAGACCGACATCAATGAAAGTTTCAATCGATGAGATCCTTTGGATATGGCAAAAAAAATCAAATAATATAAATGATCTCGGTTGGCACATATGGGATGCATGGGCGGATGAAAACGGCAGCATAGGTAAGGCGTACGGCTATCAGCTCGGCGTTAAGCACAAATATGCAGAGGGCTTATTTGATCAGGTGGACAGAGTTCTGTACGATCTCAAGCACAATCCACAGAGCCGGAGAATAATAACCAACATATTTGTACATGAGGATCTTCATGAGATGAATCTGTATCCCTGTGCTTACAGCATGACATTTAATGTTACGGGAAACAAGCTCAATGCTATACTTAACCAG
>CAYOGO010000343.1:0-1576 GCA_964403405.1 uncultured Lachnospiraceae bacterium
TTTGTCCTCAAAATGCCAAAGAAATAGTTGACGAAACAGAAAAAGCAAGAGTTTACCTACAAAGCGGTGTTCCCGTTATTGCAAGCCTTGCACCTTCATTCGTTGCCAATTACGACGGTATCGGAATAGGCTCAATGCGTAAAGCACTCAAAAAGCTCGGCTTCTACGACGTTGAAGAAACGGCAATAGGTGCCACCATTGTAAAAAATGAATACGAGCGTATGCTCCGTGATGATTCACGTGATGTTATTATAACATCATGCTGTCATTCTGTAAATCTTTTGATACAAAAGTATTTCCCTGCAGAGCTTGAGTATTTGGCAGAAGTCGTCTCCCCCATGCAAGCACATTGTGCGGATATAAAAAGACGATATCCCAATGCAAAAACAGTATTTATAGGACCATGCGTTGCAAAAAAGGACGAAGCAGAGCACTACGAGGGAATTGTTGATGCCGTATTGACATTTGAGGATCTCACAAAGTGGCTCGAAAGCGAGGGCGTTAAGCTTGAACGTGAGATGGACTTTGATAACGAAAGTCGTGCACGTTATTTCCCCACAACAGGCGGTATACTCAAAACAATGAAGCAGAATGCTCCCGGATACACCTATATGGCAATAGACGGTGTTGAAAACTGCATTGCTGCACTTCAGGATATAGAAAGCGGCAAAATACATAAATGCTTTATAGAGATGTCCGCATGTGCAGGAAGCTGTATAGGCGGTCCCGTAATGGAAAAATATCACCGTTCACCCGTTAAGGACTATATGTCAGTTGCAAATTTTGCAGGTGAAAAGGATTTTGACGTAGCTCAGCCCGACTACAATGAGCTGAGAAAACATTTTACATTTATCGATCGTAAGATTGCTCAGCCTTCAGAGGAGGAAATTGCCAACATTCTCCGTAAAATGGGTAAATTTAAGCCGTCAGATGAGCTTAACTGCGGTTCATGCGGATATAATTCATGCCGTGAAAAGGCAATAGCCATTTGTCAGGGCAAGGCGGAAATATCCATGTGCCTCCCCTATTTGAAGGATAAAGCGGAAAGCTTTTCGGATACCATCGTAAGAAACACGCCCAACGGACTTATTGTACTTAACGAGGACCTTGAGGTTCAGCAGATAAACAGAGCCGCAAAAAAAATAATGAATATCCGTTCAACATCGGATGTCCTGGGTGAGCCAGTTATAAGAATTCTTGACCCGACAGTATTTATGCAAGTAAAGAATACGGGCATGGGTGTGAGAGATCAGCGTGTTTACCTTGCGGAATACAAACGCTATGTTGAACAGACCATCGTTTACGACAGGGATTCCAGATTACTCATAGGTATTATGAGGGATATAACGGACGAAGAAGCCGAACACGAGAAAAAGGAACAGATAAGCCGTCAGACGATAGAGGTTGCGGACAAGGTAGTCGATAAGCAAATGAGGATCGTACAGGAGATCGCATCCTTACTCGGCGAAACAGCGGCTGAAACAAAGATCGCCTTGACAAAATTGAAGGAGTCAATCAACGATGAATGATCTTTGTGCAGATATAGGATACAAGAGCATAAACCACTACGGTGAGG
>CAYOGO010000344.1:0-1575 GCA_964403405.1 uncultured Lachnospiraceae bacterium
ACCGCTGATCTGAGTCCACCAAGGACCATTGTAATTATCGACTGTTGAGTCACAGCCGACGGTTGATACCGCACATACCGCACAAAGCGTAAAAATCAACACTTTTTTTAATATATTCTTCATCTTTTAAGACCGTAGGGCAGAATTTTTACCCTATTCCTTTCAAAATATAAATGAGTATTATAATTTCAATCCATTCAAAATGTCTCTTAAAGCAATAAGCTCCTCTTTTGTAAAGGATACGCCCTTGCTCATGCTTGTGTGATCCTCGGACCACTCTCTTATGTCAAACCTAGGCTCTCTGTTTGCCCAGCTCACAAAGTTGAGCTCCTTGTTCCAGCCTGTTTTTTTATTGTTTGATAAAACGGCTATATGCTCAACGACCTCATACTTAAAATCCGCCATAAAATATCTCCTTACTTGTGATAGAGCTTTTTATTCTGATATTTAGGCTCATATGTCAAATTAAATCCGAGCTTGCGGAATGTGTTCTCGTCGGTGTGTGAAAGGATAACGGTTGAATGAGCCTCACAGCCCTTCAGCTTATGCAGCTGATTCAATGCTGTACGTGCATATTCGTCATTTACCGCACAAACGGACAATGCAACAAGGATCTCATCGGTGTGCAAGCGTGGATTTCTGTTTCCGAGGTATTCTGTTTTGAGTGCCTGAACGGGCTCTATTACTGTGGGCGATATCAGCGGTACCTCATCCGGAATGCCTCCGAGTGCTTTAAGACAGTTGAGCAATGCCGCTGAGGATGCACCTAAAAGGGAGGATGTCTTACCCGTTATAAGTCTGCCGTCGGCAAGCTCAACACATACCGCAGGTGCGGATGTCTCACGCTCCTTTTGCAGAGCCTTTGCCATGCAGGGTCTTATGCTGTCGGTGCATTCAGCCTGCTTCATGAGCAATTCTATCTTATATATTTCCTCCGCCTTGCCAATGCCTTGTATCTTGCGGCATTTTGCTTGACAATAACGACGGATTATCTCCTTGCGGGATGCTTCCTTAACTGCCTCGTCGTCAAAAATGCAAAAGCCTGCCATATTGACACCCATATCCGTGGGTGACTTGTATGGTGAATAGCCGTATATCTGCTTGAACATTGCCTCAAGCACGGGGAATATTTCAACATCTCTGTTGTAGTTGACTGTTGTTGTACCGTAAGCCTCAAGATGGAACGGATCAAGCATGTTAACATCGTTAAGATCTGCTGTTGCTGCCTCATATGCAAGGTTTGTGGGATGCTTTAACGGCAGATTCCATATAGGGAATGTTTCAAACTTTGCGTAGCCCGATTTGATTCCTCTTAAATGCTCATGATAGAGCTGTGAAAGGCAAACAGCCATTTTACCGCTGCCCGGACCGGGTGCAGTAACGACAACAAGTGAACGTGTGGTCTCGATAAAGTCGTTCTTACCGTAACCGTTTTCGCTTATTATAAGAGGTATATTTGACGGATAACCATCTATAAGGTAGTGCTTGTACACCTTTATGCCGAGAGCCTTGAGTTTTTGCTCAAACTGTATCGCGGCATGCTGACCGCTGAAGTGTGTTATTACAACACTGCCG
>CAYOGO010000345.1:0-1571 GCA_964403405.1 uncultured Lachnospiraceae bacterium
ACGAAACAGGTTGCGGTATCATGGAGTGCAAGAGAGCACTTCAGCAGACTGAAGGCGATATTCAGAAGGCTATAAAGCTCCTCAGAGAAAACGGTCAGGTTAAGGCTGAGAAGAAGGCAAGCCGTATCGCTGCTGAAGGTATCGTTGAAGCTTATCAGCACATCGGTGGCAGAATCGGTGTTCTTGTTGAGCTCAACTGCGAAACAGACTTTGTTGCAAAAAACGACGAATTCAAAAAGCTCGCTCACAACATTGCTTTGCATGTTACGATGTACAATCCTAAGTATCTCCGCCGTGAGGATATCCCCCAGGCTGATATTGATGCTGAAAAAGAAGTTCAGAGAAACATCACTCTTAAGGAAGGCAAGCCTGAAAAGATCGTTGATAAGATCGTAGAAGGCAGAATGGCTAAGTTCTATAAGGAGAATTGTCTCGAAGAGCAGGCTTGGATCCTTGATGAGGACAAGACAGTTCTTGATGTTGTTAAGGAAGTTATCCAAAAGACAGGCGAGAACATAAAGATCAGACGTTTCATCCGTTATGAGAGAGGCGAAGGTCTTGAAAAGAGACA
Organism: uncultured Lachnospiraceae bacterium; assembly: GCA_964403405.1. GTDB lineage: Bacteria > Bacillota > Clostridia > HGM11327 > HGM11327 > SIG351. Next base: position 572 of record CAYOGO010000345.1, read on the forward strand.
GGATAATTTTGCTGAAGAAGTTATGAAGCAGATGTAATTATTCTCTATCATGAATAGTAAGGCAAACGATGATTCGTTTGCCTTTTGTTTTTTCTGCGATGTCCTTCCCTGCTAAAACGGATTTCTCCGCTCACATACAACATATATAATAAAAAATAAGCTTAAGCTCAGCGGACGGAACATTTCTGCCCGTTATTTTGCTTTTAATTGTAAATTTTTAGATTATTTGCTTGACAAATGCATAAAAATTAGCTATAATATACCAAAGTATGTATGGAAAGGGTATTTTCAATATGAAGTGGATATACAGATTTGAATATAAATACGGCAGACATGCAATAGAGAATCTTATGTATTACATAGTCGGCGGTATGGCTGTTGTGTTTATTATGGATCTTATCTTTTCCATGAACGGCACATTTGATGAGGGGACAAGCCTTTATTCCCTGCTCTGCTTTGACAGAGCAATGATATTTAAGGGTCAGGTTTGGAGGTTGATAAGCTTTGTGTTTTTACCTCCTGATTCAAGTACACTTTTTATGGTTTTTGCCCTGTATTTTTATTATCACATCGGCACGACACTCGAAAGTGCATGGAGCAGCTTCAGATTTAACATGTACTATTTTACAGGCATCATTTGTACGATAATATTCGGTCTCATCACGGGGTTTACAACAAATTCATACCTGAACCTTTCACTGTTCTTTGCGTATGCGATGCTGTTCCCGAATAATCAGCTTTACGTGCTTTATGTGATCCCTGTCAAAATAAAATACCTTGCATTGATAGATGCCGCATTCTTTGTGCTTTCGTTTATTTACGTCGGCTTTGCTTATAAGATCGCACTGATAGTTGCTGTCGGCAATTTCCTGCTTTTCTTCTGGGACGACCTTATAAATGCAATTAAAACGACATACTCACAGTATAAAGCCAAACGCAGCTTCAGACGTTAATAAGCGTCGGCTGTTTTAATATAATATATTATTTAAGGAGATAATAT
>CAYOGO010000346.1:0-1570 GCA_964403405.1 uncultured Lachnospiraceae bacterium
GTGTAGCTCTCACGGTCACGTTCCCCCAAGGAGAGAGTGATCGCACAGTCGGGATATTTTTGCTTTATGGAAGCTATTATGTCAACGAGCACGGCGTCTGTAAAGAACGGATCTTCACCGCCTTGAAGCACAAAGGTCCTGAACCCGAGAGGATACCCCACGTCACAGCATGAGAGAATATCATCCTTTGAAAGCCGGTATCGCTCACATTGCGTGTTGCTGCGTCTCAATCCGCAATACAGGCAGTTGTTTTTGCATATGCTGCTTATTTCTATAAGCCCACGAAAAAAAACGTCATTGCCGTATACGGATCTTTTTATATCGAGCGCAAGCAACGCCGCATATGCCACATCCTCGTCTGTGTGAACGGATATGATATATTCGTATTCATCGACCGAGAGCTTGTGACATTTTGCAAGCTTGTCAATTAAGAAACATGTTTTACTCATTTGTTATTACGCCTGAATATGCGGTCTTAACACTGATACCCTCAAGCTTTCCTATCTTTCCGGAAAGCGCCGCAATGGTATTTTGAGGAGCATCTATTGCAACACTGATTATGTTTATATTTTTTTTCTTATAGGGGATACCCATACGCCCTATTACGTATTCACTGTATTCGTGGAGCAGTGAGTTGAGAAGGACCGTTGAGTCCCTGTTTTCCACAATAATGCTCATGACGGCAACACGTGTTTCCATTTTTACTCCTTTTCCCCAAAAAATAAAGACCGCACGGGTATGGTGCGGTCAAAATGTCTGCAAAAACGTACGTATGCCAATAAAACCGTCACCCTTCAACCGGAACCGATCCTAATGTCGGGAGATCATTATTTATTATAGTATACACCAAAATTATAAAAAAGTCAAGAGACGGCTAGTGCTTATTCATATATTTACGGCATTTCTTCGTATTTTGGGTGTTTACGTTTTTGACTTTTTGTGGTAAAATAGATATATCATTATTTTTGCTTCAGCAAAAATACAATGGTCAAAGGGTAAGATAAAATGTTGAATAAAATAAAAAAAGAATGGCTTGAATATAAGCTGCTTTTACGCTCCATTCCCACAACGGTGGTCACATTATTTGTTGTAAGCGTTATATGCATGAATTTATTGGCGAATAAAACTCTGCTGCAGTTGGACTGGATAGCTATTGACGGAGGTATCCTTATATCATGGCTGTCGTTCATGTGTATGGATATTATCACGGTGCATTTCGGATCAAAGGCGTCAAACAGTATTTCAATACTTGCATCGGCAATAAATCTGTTGACATGCCTTATTTTTTTTGTTGCGAGTGCGATTCCGTCAAGTGCGGACGATTATACGGGCTTTGACAGCATATTCGGCGGAACCTGGTTTATACTTCTCGGCAGTACGGTTGCATTTTTATCATCTGCAATGATAAATAATTCGCTTAATTGGCTATTGGGGCGATGCTTCGGCAAGGGCTCCAGCGGGTGTACCGCATATGCGGTAAGAACATATGTATCAACGTTTATCGGTCAGTTTTTTGATAATTTTATCTTTTCCGTGATAGTATTTGTTATATTTGCACCTGTGTATTGGG
>CAYOGO010000347.1:0-1569 GCA_964403405.1 uncultured Lachnospiraceae bacterium
TGGGGTGCTTTTATCAATGCAATAATCAACTTCCTTTTGATCGCGCTTGTTCTTTTCAGCATTGTTAAGATAATAAACAAGATCAGCAGTGAACGCAAGGAATTCCTTGACAATATCGTAAAAAAGAAACCTACCGCCGAGGAAAAAAAGGAAATGAAGGCATTGGGTATCAAGCGTTCCGACAAGGAGGCTATTGAGTGTTACTATGCCGACAAGGCAAAGGCTGCTGAGGAAGCAAGGCTTGCCGCTGAAGCACAGGCAAAGGCTGACAGAGAGGCTAACCCCACAACTGAGGATCTTCTCAAGGAGATCTGCAAGTTACTTAAGGAAAAAAATTAAGTTTTATATGCAAAAGTCGGGATCATATGATCCCGACTTTTTGTTTATCAATTATTGTCATTTTCAATATCCTTTTTGAATTCCTCATTCAATTCGGGATAAGCAGAGAGCATGGGTTCAACCTTTACTCCCTTTCGTCTGTCAAAATAGTTCTTTGTTATGGCAACTACCTTACCACTGAGTCCGACTACTGCAATGAGATTCGGCACAGCCATGAGTGCGTTACATGTATCCGATATTTCCCACGCAAGCTCACTTTCTATCACTGCGGACAAAACGATCAACAACACATATATGATCTTAAATGCCAATACAGCATTCTTTCTTACCTTATCGCTTGCTCTGCGGAACAAAAATCCTACTGCCTTTTCGCCGTAATAGGACCACGCAACGATCGTTGTAAATGCAAACAAAGGCAAAATGATGGCAAATACCACACTGCCGAACACACCGAAGTTTGTGTTGAGCACGCTGAGAGAAATGGCGGAATCGCTCATAGCACCTGCACCGAAAAGCTGATCCTCACTGAATGTAATGAGAATTATAAGTGCCGTACATGTACATACAACAAAAGTATCAAGGAACACCTCAAAAATTCCCCACAAGCCCTGCATTACAGGCTCCCTTGTTTCGGATGAGCTATGTGCAATTACGGACGAGCCGAGACCTGCTTCATTTGAGAAAACACCTCTTGCAAGACCCTTTTTAATTATCTGAGAGAAAGCAAATCCCGCAATACCGCCTGCAGCAGCCTTATACGAGAATATGTTCGAGAAAATAAGACCGAATGCAGTGCCTAATTTGTCTATGTGAAGCGCTATTATAATAAGTGACATCACGATAAAAAGCAACGACATTATAGGAACGAGCACCGATGCAACCTTACCTATTCTCTGTATACCGCCTATGATAACGAGTGCTGCAAATACTGCAACTATAATTCCGACAACTATTGCAACAACATTGCCGTCAAGTGACGTGAGCACTTGCTTGTATGTACCTGATATTTTGTTTGTCTGGTTACCGCTCATGCCTATTGCGGCAAATGCACAGAATATTGCCGCAATATAGCCCAACCAATTACATTTGAGACCCTCTGATATGTAATACATGGCACCGCCTGAAAGATCGCCGTTTTTCTCTTTTTTTCTGTAAAACAAACCTAAAACATTTTCGGAATAGTTGTTATCATACCAAAAAATTGAGATATCCACATCCAGAACACCGCAC
>CAYOGO010000348.1:0-1564 GCA_964403405.1 uncultured Lachnospiraceae bacterium
GAGTATTGCGTTGCATCAATGAGCATGATGAAGAATTTTTCTTCAAAAACAAAAAAATAGATCCGGATATGATCTGAAAAAGTCAATATTGAGCCGTGCTCCTACACGAGCACGGCTTTTATTTTGTCAATACCGATTTTTAAGTACGTTTACACATTTTTCATTGACTTTTGAATAAAAATGTACTATAATATAAGTTGACAAACAAAACGGAGGGTAGTTTATTGGAGGACAACAAATTTTCATCAAGCGATAATGATCTTACATATCGCAAACGCAAGCTGGCTTGGGTATTCCCCGTAATGATAATCTTTGCGGTTCTGGTCGTTTTTATATTTTTTAAGGCAGGCACCGTAAAAAATGCAGTTTCCGTGGTCATGGCGGTCTTTACGCCTATTTTTTACGGAATTGCAATAGCATACATACTCAATCCCGTTGTTGTATTTTTTAAGAGGCTGTATTCATTGGTTGCAATCAAGATCTTCAAGGCAAAATCAGATGCCTACAAAAAGCAGGCAGGTGTGGTTGCCATTGTTCTTGCAATAGCTTTGCTTCTTCTCGCACTTTGGATATTGTTATCGTTGGTATTGCCTCAATTATTTCAGACAATAATAACTCTGGTCGACTACGTACCTAACGAGTTTGACGAGGTTACAAATTGGTTATCCCAATATGTTGATCCCGAAAAGCAGTGGACGATTTGGTTGGATTCCATCGCAAGATCCTTGCTCGATAAAATTGAAGCATGGTTTACAGACGATCTTTCAAAGACTATCACTCTTGCACTTCAATATATCACATCTGGAGTAGTAACGGTCATTTCAACGGTGTTTGACATCATCATCGGTATATGCGTTGCGGTATATCTGCTTAAGGATAAAAATAAGATATTTGCTCACATTCACAAGATCGTGTACGCCGTTTTCAACAAAAAAACATCCGCGATGGTCATCAACATAGGCGTACATGCAAAGAACATTTTCAACGGATATATTTACGGTACATTGCTCGGCAGTATAATAGTCTTTATTGCAACACTCACGTTCATGCTGATAACAAACATGCCATACGCAATACTCATAAGCACCATTGTATGCATAACGAACATAATTCCGTTCTTTGGTCCGTTCATCGGTGCTGTACCGAGTATTTTTATACTTTTGCTATACAATCCCGCAACAGCCGTTTTGTTTGCAATATTTACTCTTATAATCCAGCAAGTTGAGGGACATTTTTTAACACCGCTGCTCATAAGTGGCACGACGGGCGTTTCTCCATTCTGGGTAACAACGGCTTTGCTCGTTGGCGGAGGATTCTTTGGGCTGAGCGGTCTGCTGTTCTCTGTACCAATATTCTCGGTAATCTATTACCTTGTAAAGCTATTTGTTGAGAATAAACTCAAAAACAAGGATCTGCCGGTTGAGACTGTCGATTATGAAAGTCAGACCGATTATGATTATTCACGCATAACAAATGCTGTAAAGGCCAAGAGAAAAAAGAAATAAATAAACGCAAAGTCGGTACTTACAATACGGTACCGACTTTTTATATTCGGCACATACAC
>CAYOGO010000349.1:0-1553 GCA_964403405.1 uncultured Lachnospiraceae bacterium
CCTGTGTATATTATATTAAATTAATTCAATACTATTGTCGCAATTATCACAAGCGGATCGTCTGATGTATTCTTTACCGAATGACCCTCGCCACTCTTTGTAATGAGCGTATCACCGGATTTAATTGCAATCTGTGTGCCGTTATCATCAGCAATACCGTTGCCCGACACAAAATAAAAATTCTCCGTCTCGTTTTCATGAACATGATAGCCTATTGAACAACCCTTATTAAGAGTTATCCTTGCCATGAGACGAGTATTCGGAGGAAGCTGTTCTTTTGTAAAATGTTCGAGTATTACCTCACCGTCACCGCCACGCATTGCGGTACGAACCTCTTTTATATAATTATTTTCAGAAATATGCATAAAATACAAACCTCTTTTCATGATTCAGGTATGCGGCTTTACCACACAGACCATACATCTATATTATAAAATAAATGTCGAACTTTGTCAACCCTAAATTGATCTTTTTGTGAATTAATTTTCTGCAAACGAGCACCAGTGACCTTTTGTCGTTATAATATAAAAGGCAATATCATCAACACGCCTTGACATAATTAAAGTCACGGTGTAAAATTTTTTGTAATCTTGCATATACTTCTCGGTCAAAAAATACGACGATGGGTTTCTGCTCATAAATATCAACACCGAGGATACTTCATTAATATCGGAATGCATGGACTACATCGATACGATAAAGGACGACTTTGGTGAAATAGAGCTGAGAACGCCCTTTGAATCTGTTTTGGAGCAGAAGATCATATCGGATCGGTTTAGAATTGAGCCGCCGTTATATCTTGCAAGCCCCGTATATTACATCAGATCGTCAGACATGCTTGTTAACATTGCAAGCAATGAGAACGTTGCCGTCACACCCATGAACGATAATGACTATCCTGAAATTGCCCACGATGTTGAGCAGGGAAGACTTGACGCCATTATTGGTATGCAGTTTCGTCAGAGTATGCACAAGTTGCCAAAAAGTGCGGATTTATGTGTGATGCTCAGCCTCTGTGCAGGTCACTCAAGCCAAGATGACGGCTGTGGGAATGGTTTGAATATCATCAGTACTCTCAAAGCCTACAGATCGAAACATGAACCGGCTCTGCTTATTAAAAGAATAGATGTTGGCTTTTCCCTTTTGCATTACATTTTCCTTTGCCAGCTTCAGGATATCCATAACGCATCTTCTTCCGATATGTTGATTTTGATATTCTTTGCAAACAACAATAGCCTTTTCGGGATTGTCTCTTTATGAAACATCATGGTCGCAGTGATGTGATGTTTGCCGGCTACATCACAAGTACAAACAACATTGAAAAAAGCACCTGACAGTACGTCAAGTGCTTTTTCTTGGTGCGAGTAGCAGGACTTGAACCTGTACAGAGTTGCCCCTACAAGAACCTGAATCTTGCGTGTCTGCCAATTCCACCATACTCGCATAAAATAATACTTATTTGTGCATCGGTACCATTTAATAACACCAACATTAATATTATATTACAAAATTTGATTTTTGTCAATACCGTTGAGCTTCAAATAATGTTTTAG
>CAYOGO010000350.1:0-1532 GCA_964403405.1 uncultured Lachnospiraceae bacterium
CTTGAGGATTTTGGTGAAAAACTCATAATTTACAACGAAAAAGGTGACCCAATTGAGAAAACTCAGCTCAATCTTTTGCTGAATTATATAGTGCTGAAAAGTCAAAGGGGAGAGCGTTTGATTGTTGCGGATTATAATTCACCCAAGGCAGTCGATATTATCGCAAAAAACAATAACGGAACGGTTATCCGCACAAAATCGGGTACAAGGGCATTGATAGATGAAATAGTCAAGCATGACACTATTGATGATGCCATGTCCGTCGGTAAAATGTCAATGTATTACGACGGCATTGCTTTTTTGATCGGCTTGATCGATGTGCTGAACCGTGAAGAAAAGACCTTCCGTGAGCTTATATCGGCACTTCCTGAGTTGCATATTTCCGAAAAGGAAACGGAATGTGAATGGAGCAAAAGATGTCGTGTGCTGAGGGCATTGTCAGAAAACAGGGAGGCAGATCCGGGTAACGGAGTAAAAATAACCCAAAAATACGGATGGTCACTTGTTTTGCCTGATGAAAAAAGAGCGGTATTCAAGATATACAGCGAGGCGTTTTCAAACGAGTATGCAGAAGAGCTGACTGACATTTGCATAAGAAGGATAAAGGAAATAATAGCGGAAAAATAATATAAAAGGCTTTTGGTAAAAATCAACCAAAAGCCTTTTTTCATAAAAATAAGCCATAATTCGGCAAAAGATCATTTTTTTCATCAAAGGAAAGCAGTGCTGTCTTTTTGAATAAAAAAATACAGAGCGTATGCAAAGGAGGATCAAAAATTGAGGATTACGGGGAGTATACGTCAAGAAACATTGATATTGTACTTTAACGGTGAGCTTGATCATCATTCTGCGGATTCAACACGTGAAGCAATAGATAATATGATCCAGCGATACCGCTTTAACAGGGTGATATTCAATCTCTCTGAGTTGAATTTTATAGACAGCTCGGGAATCGGTGTTTTTTACGGTAGAAGAAAATTGATAAAAATGGATGGCGGCAGATGTGCTATCGTAGGTATCACGCATCGGATAGAGCGGTTTATACATGTCAGCGGTCTTGATAAAATGTTTGAGGTTTACGAAAATGAGGATGAAGCACTTGCTGTGTGGGATGAAAATATTGATTGAAGGTGAGGTATGATACATGAAAAATTTTATGAAGCTTGAAATTTCTGCAAGATCTGTAAATGAAAGCTTTGCAAGAGTTACCGTATGTGCGTTTGCAACACAGCTTGATCCCACATTGGATGATATAACCGAATTAAAAACAGCTGTAAGTGAAGCGGTAACAAATGCCGTTATACACGGATATGACGGCAGTGACGGTATAATTATCATAACTGCCGAACTTTTTGATTATGGAATTACTGTAACAGTTGAGGACAACGGAAAAGGGATAGATGACATAGAAAAAGCAAGACAACCGCTTTATACAACAAAACCAACACAGGGGCGAAGTGGAATGGGTTTTACCGTTATGGAAATGTTTATGGATACGGTGGATGTTTGTTCAACACCGGGAGTCGGTACAA
>CAYOGO010000351.1:0-1524 GCA_964403405.1 uncultured Lachnospiraceae bacterium
TAATATGGATATTTTTGAAAATAACGGTAAACAAAGAATAATTCAGGAGATAGTTCCTGGCAAGCAGATAACGCTTGCACATATAATAGCAAATCCCGATCCGATACTGTACAGAAAGCTGGGTTTGAATCCGGATGTGGATTACACTCATTCCGCAATAGGTGTTATTACGATGTCACCGGCGGAGTATGCCATAATTGCGGCAGATATTTCCATGAAGGCGTCGGGAGCTGAGCTTGGCTTTGTTGACAGATTCAGTGGAACATTGATAATAACGGGTTCTGTGTCGCAGGTGAATGAAGCAGTGAGAGCTGTTTGCGATTATGCGGAGCAGAAGCTCGGTTTTTCGGTATGTGAGTTGACAAAGACCTGATGAAAAAGCTTATTTTAATGGGTCGCAGCGAATCAGGCAAAAGTACATTGATACAGGCACTTCGCCGTGAGGAATTACATTACATAAAGACACAGTATGTTGATTTTACGGAATCCATAATAGATACCCCCGGAGAATATGCGGAGGACAAGATGCTCGGCGGTGCATTGGCGGTGTTTTCGTATGAGGCAGATGTTGTGGGACTTGTAATATCCGCAACGGAGCCGTATTGCTTATTTCCGCCGAACATAGTCGGAATGGCAACACGCCCGGTAATAGGGATAGTTACAAAATGTGATCATCCTCTTGCAGATAAGAAAACGGCAAGGTTGTGGCTGGAAAATTGCGGTTGCCAAAGAGTGTTTTTTACAAGCAGCTATAATGACGAGGGCATAAATGAGATACTGGAGTATCTGAATGTCTGAAAACAACATCAAACCAAACAAAATGAACAAAAAACCAAATATTTACAACAAAAAAATGTTGTTTTGCTATTGACAGATATGTGGTTTTGTGATAAAATTATATCGTCGGAGGGGCAGAGTAAGCTTTATTCGCAATGCCGACGGTAAAGTATAAGAGTACAATTATTTTTCTAAAAAAGGAGAACAGAAAAATGGCTTCAGAATATGAAATTAAAAAACAGATTTGTGACATCGGTAAGCGTATTTACGACAGAGGCATGGTTGCTGCAAATGACGGTAACATCTCAGTTAAGCTCAATGATAATGAGTTTCTTTGCACGCCTACAGGTGTTTCAAAGGGCTTTATGACACCTGAATATATCTGCAAGGTAGATGCAGACGGCAAGGTGCTCCAGGCTTACGAGGGCTTCAGACCTTCATCAGAAATAAAAATGCATATGAGAGTATATAAGGAAAGACCGGATGTAAGATCAGTAGTACATGCTCATCCTATGTATGCTACAAGCTTTGCTATTGCGGGAATTCCGCTCACAGAGCCCATCATGCCTGAGGCTGTAATAGCTCTCGGTTGCGTTCCGATAGCAGAGTACGGCACACCTTCAACAGAGGAGATCCCGGATGCAGTTTCAAAGTATCTCCAGTATTTTGACGCAGTGCTCCTGGCTAACCACGGTGCATTGGCTTATTCCGATTCGCTCCTCGGTGCATACCACAAGATGGAGTCCG
>CAYOGO010000352.1:0-1518 GCA_964403405.1 uncultured Lachnospiraceae bacterium
TGGATACGCTGGGCTATGACCCCCGGCAGGCGCTGGTGCTGCACGTGAACTATGCCCTGCTGGAGGAGGAGTGCTGCCGTGCAGCCTTTCTGCGGGGCGCGTTTCTGGCGGGCGGCAGCGTCACCGATCCCGTGAAGCGCTATCACCTTGAGCTGTCCACCTCCCATGTACAGGCCAGCCGCGAGGTGTCAACACTTTTGCAGGAGATGGGCTTTCTGCCCCGCAGCGTCATGCGCGGCGGGAATGCCGTGATCTATTTCAAGCAGTCCGAGCATATAGAGGATATTCTGACCACGTTGGGTGCGCCTGCCGCCGCCACGGAGATCATGTCCACCAAGGTGGACAAGGAGATACGCAACGGCGTCAACCGCGCCACCAACTGCGACATTGCCAATGTGAACAAGACACTGGAGGCGGCTGCCGCCCAGCGTGAGGCGATAGAGATGCTGGAGAAGAGCGGAAGGTTGCAGCAAATGCCGGAGAAAATACAGGAGACGGCCAGACTGCGTATTGAGAATCCTGAGCTGCCGCTGACAGAACTGGCGGCACTGTTTGACCCGCCTATCAGCAAATCCTGTTTGAACCACCGAATACGAAAGCTTATAGAGGAGGCAAAAAAGCTATGATGACCACAAAAGAGAGATGCACGATTGCAATGGAATACCACGCAAAGGGACTGAACTGTGCCCAGAGTGTGCTGCTGGCCTTCTCGGACATAACGGGTTTCAGCGATGCACAGGGCATGGCGCTCAGCAGTGGCTTTGGCGGCGGCATGCGTTGCGGCGGGCTCTGCGGCGTGGCGGGCGCGGCAGTGGTGGTGCTGGGTATGCGCTATCCTGCCACGCTGGAAAACGGCGCCGAGGGTAAGCGCCGCTCCACCCAGATCGTGCAGGAGTATCAGCGCCGCTTTACCGAAAAGTTCCGCAACCTGAACTGCCGGGAGCTGCTGGCCGACAACGAGCTGGAGGGCACCCCAATGGCGCGTGAGCTGGGCGTGACCAACCATTGCCGGATGCTGGTGGTCTCAGGGGTAGAGCTGATGTGCGATATGCTTGCCGAAATGGACAGGCAGAACGAGCCGGAGGCGCGGTGACATGGCCTTTGTCCATCTTCATGTCCATACGGAATATAGCCTTTTAGACGGCGCCTGCCGTATCCGCGACCTGCCGAAGCTGGTGCGCGAGATGGGGCAGACGGCCTGCGCCATCACCGACCACGGGGCTATGTACGGTGCTATCGACTTTTACCGTGCCTGCAAGGAGGCAGACATCCACCCTGTCATCGGGTGCGAGGTGTATGTGGCGCGGCGTACCCGTTTTGAAAAGCAGCACGAGTTCGATGCTGAGTCGCGGCATCTTGTGCTGCTGTGCAAAAATGAGACGGGCTACCGCAACCTCTCCTACATGGTGTCCCAGGCGTATATCGAGGGGTTCTATATCCGTCCCCGCATCGACCTTGATCTGCTCCGCGCCCACAGCGAAGGGCTGATCGGCCTGTCCGCGTGTCTGGCAGGCGAGA
>CAYOGO010000353.1:0-1516 GCA_964403405.1 uncultured Lachnospiraceae bacterium
TGTTTTTGCAAAGACAGATATACAGCCCCTTATAAATGAGGGTGCCACTAAGGCGGATCTTGCGGCTTCGATATTCCAGGCAGTGGTAAATCAGACTATATCAGGACTTGCCTGCGGTAAGCCCATAAGAGGCTGTGTGGCATTTTTAGGCGGACCGTTGCACTTTTTGCCGGAATTAAAAAAAACATTCATACGCACGCTAAAGCTCACGCCGGAAAACGTTGTCGATTCGGACAGATCCCATCTTTTTGCGGCAATGGGTGCTGCATTGAATGCCGATGACTCAGAGATCTTCTCGATAGATGAACTTATTCAAAAGCTCTTCAAGGGTATAAAAATGGAATTTGAGATCAAAAGGCTCGATCCTCTTTTTGTCGATGAAAATGAGTACGCACAATTCTGCCGAAGGCACGAGAGCACAGTTGTAAAAAAGAGTGATCTTGCAAGCTACATGGGAAACTGCTATCTCGGCATAGACGCAGGCTCAACAACGACCAAAATAGCACTCATAGGTGAAGATGGAGAGCTTTTATTTTCTCACTACACAAACAATAAGGGTAACCCCATCCAGGCATCCATGAACGCCATCGCAGAATTGAAAAAAATTTTGCCTCAGGGTGCGAAAATTGTCGGATCCTGCTCCACGGGGTACGGAGAGTCCCTGTTAAAATCCGCATTTTCTCTTGACCATGGTGAGGTGGAAACGGTAGCTCACAGCACCGCCGCAGCATTCTTTGAACCAAACGTCGACTGTGTGCTCGATATAGGCGGTCAGGACATGAAGTGCATAAAGCTTAAAAACGGCACAGTGGACAATGTCATGCTCAACGAGGCATGCTCGTCAGGTTGTGGATCGTTTATAGAAAGCTTTGCCGCATCCCTCGGTTACACGGCAGAGAAATTTGCAAAGGAAGCACTTTTTGCAAAGAATCCCGTCGATCTCGGTACAAGATGCACTGTTTTTATGAATTCAAACGTAAAGCAGGCACAAAAGGAGGGCGCTCCCGTATCGGATATATCCGCAGGTCTTGCATATTCCGTTATCAAAAACGCACTCTTTAAGGTAATAAAGCTTGCAAATGCAGATGATCTCGGCAAGCACATAGTCGTTCAAGGCGGAACATTCTACAACAAGGCAGTTTTGCGTGCATTTGAGAAAATTGCAGGTGTGGAAGCAATATGCCCGGATATATCAGGCATAATGGGTGCATTTGGTGCCGCACTCATAGCAAAGGAGCGTTACAATGGTACGCCGTCATCAATGCTATCACTCGACGAGATAACATCGCTCACGTACACAACATCAGCGGTGCGCTGCGGCAGATGCTCAAACAACTGCATGCTCACCATAAACAAGTTTCCCGGCAACAGACGACACATAACGGGCAATCGTTGCGAAAGAGCATTCGGTAATGAATCATCGTCGTCAAAGGCACCCGATATGGTGGAATTCAAGCGCAAAAGGCTCTTTGACTATGCACCTCTTGATGAGGACAAGGCTCCTCGCGGTGTTATA
>CAYOGO010000354.1:0-1505 GCA_964403405.1 uncultured Lachnospiraceae bacterium
ATCAAGCTTGTACGGACGGTCCGCCCTTACTATGAGGTTATTCTCATAATGGTTGCACCATGCTGTACGCAATCTCATTTCTGCCCAGCCGGAACGCGGAACATAATTCGGATCCTTTATATCCTCGCACCACTGATCAAGTGCAACACAGAAATCTCTGTATGTTGGGTTTCTGCCGAGATATGTTTCGTTTCTCTTGTCAAGTGATGCATCCACCATGCCCTGGCACCAGCTCTTCCATTCACCGAAGGGCTTGAGATAATATGACGGGTCACCACCAAATGCAAAGTAGCCTGCATCAATGCTTATATTATTGTAAAACGCATGCTCGCCGCCGTTATGATGGTTAAAGCTTCTTCCGCCCGACGGCCACCACTTACCGTCTATGTCCTCATGACCCGGATTTACACCGTTACCTACAACAATATTGCCGTATGCGTACATACCTCTTGACATGTCGTCAAAATAAACGCCGTAATCAAGCTTAGCAAAATCGAAGAAATAATTATATCTGTAATGATTTGCACAGCTTGAGCAACCGCCGCCGCCTACATATATCATACCTGAATCGCTCGTCTCGGTATCTCCGCCCTCAACGATATTGTACTCCATGATGCATTCATTATTACCTGCATCACCGAATCTAGTATTGTAAAGGTAGTTGTGAGAAACAACATTGCCAACACCGCCGCCGCTTGTCATACCAAACGGAACCTTTGAATTGAATACTATGCAGTTCTGTATGAAATTGTTTGCAGGGATGAGATTTACTCTGTCACCACCGGATACACCGGATGATGTTTCGGCAAAGTATTCCATTCTCGATGCAATAAGACCGTTTTTGTGTCCGCCCCTGATAAATACTTCCTTTGAATATGACGTAAATCTGCATCTTTGAATGAGCACCTGCTCACAACCATTCACAAGTATGGGAGCACCATTCGTTCTGCCCATATCAATGCCGTCTATTATAACATTTTCGGCACCGCTTACAACAATAATATCCTTTTCGTTTTCCTTTCCGGAAACGACCATTCTTATGTCATCCGTTGCCTTAAATTCGCCATTGAGTGGATAAGCATATATAAGACCGTTTGTTCTGTCAAAATACCATTCACCCGGAATATCAAGCTCCTCAAGTATATTGACAAAATAGAGAGAAAAACAATCTCTGAATGAACCGTTTTCTTCCCTGTCACGAAGACCTCTTATTGTCTTCTTTTCCTTGTCTATTCCGACAAGATTCATGTAGAAATGTGTCCATTCGTAAATGAATGCACCATACACAAGCATGTCATCGCTATACTCCCAGCTGAGGCATCTTTCGTCAGGAGCCTTAAATTCCCAAGGCTCTCCGTTGTCGCCCTGATTTATGACTGCATGCTCCATGGGAAGTCTTTCCATCTTTTCATTTTCGTTCGGGTAACGTGCGTATGTGTATCTGTCGCCGTTTACAACAAACATCGTGCCGTGTCTGCCTATCGTACCGAGATTTTCAATTCCAA